>CAJQMW010000156.1 GCA_905479535.1 uncultured Maribacter sp.
GGAAAATAGAGGGGGCAAAAAGGAGGTTGGAGAGAAACAACCTGCTCAAAAAGCATCACCCGTAACGCAGGTTTCATCAGTAACCGCCTCAGAAACCGATAAGCAGAACACCGTTGCGACAAAAACATCAGCTGGTGACGAGGTCATTGCCATGACCCGTATGGGCAAGCTTATTGCTAAGCAAATGACGCATAGTGTAGCCACATCCGCCCATGTACAAAGTTTTATAGAAGTTGATGTTACCAATATCGTAAACTGGCGCGCCAAAAAGAAAGATGCCTTTGAGAAGCAGGAAGGGGAGAAACTGACCTACACACCTATTTTTATGGAAGCTGTCGCAAAAGCACTGAAAAAATACCCCATGATGAATATTTCGGTAGATGGTGATAAGGTCATTAAAAAGAAAAACATCAATATCGGTATGGCAGCCGCTCTTCCGGACGGAAATCTCATTGTGCCAGTAATCAAAAATGCGGATCAATTGAATCTCGTCGGTATGGCCAAGGTGGTCAATGACCTAGCGGAACGCTCCAGAAATAATGCCCTAAAACCAGATGAGGTTCAGGATGGTACCTACACCGTTACCAATGTGGGAACGTTTGGCAGTGTATTCGGAACACCGATAATCAACCAGCCACAGGTAGGTATCTTGGCTTTAGGGGCCATACGTAAAATACCCGCTGTTATCGAAACAGAAGAAGGGGATTTCATCGGGATACGCAGTAAAATGTACCTTTCGCATAGTTATGACCATCGCGTCGTGAACGGAGCTCTAGGAAGTATGTTCGCCAAGGCCGTAGCCGATTATCTGGAAGCTTGGGACGTTAACAGGGAAATATAATTTCTGCATTCCCTGTGTTTCGATATACTCATAAGTTTAATTTCTTGGGAAACATGTAACTCTTATCTTATCTTTGCTAAAAGTCCCACAAATGGAGTTAAAACTTACCCGTCCTATTTGTTTTTTTGACCTGGAGACCACGGGAACCAATGTGGCTAAGGACCGTATTGTTGAAATAGCAATTTTGAAGGTTTTTCCCAATGGAAATAAAGAAAGCAAAACGTGGTTGGTGAATCCGGAAATGACCATCCCTGAAGAAGTAATCGCCATTCATGGTATTAGTAACGAAAAGGTGGCGAACGAACCTACCTTTAAGGAGCTTTCCAAGGAGATTTATAAAATGATCAAGAACAGTGATTTGGGCGGTTTCAATTCGGACCGTTTTGATATTCCACTATTGGCCGAAGAGCTTCTGCGGTCAGATATTGATTTTGATATGAAAAACACGGTTTCGGTTGATGTGCAGACGATTTTTCACAAAATGGAGAAGCGCACTTTAGAAGCGGCTTATAAGTTTTATTGTGATAAGGATTTGACCGATGCCCATAGTGCCGAGGCCGATACCAACGCCACATATGAAGTATTGCTTTCTCAATTGGACAGGTATCCGGAACTGGAGAATAATATTAGGAAGCTCTCCGAATTTTCCAGAAGAAAACAATCCGTTGATTTTGCCGGTTTTATCGCTTTGAACAAGGAAGGAAAAGAGATTTTCTCTTTTGGTAAGCATAAGGGCAAAAAGGTTCATGATGTGCTGGAGCAGGAACCTGGCTATTTTGGTTGGATTTTGAATGCTGATTTTCCGCTGTACACCAAAAAAATACTGACCCAAATTAAGTTGAGTAAATTAAACAACAAATTGAGTTGAGGTTTGATTTTTAAGTGGTAACTGTTTATGGGTTTAAAGTTTATATGTTAAAAAAAAATATTTTCATCAACCATCAACCATCAGCCATCAACCATCAACCATAGAAAATGAAAATCATCTGCATTGGCAGAAACTATGCCGAACATATTACGGAGCTTAAAAATGAGCGGCCAACCGAACCGGTAGTCTTTATAAAACCGGATTCCGCAGTTTTACCTAAAGAACAGGATTTTTATATACCGGATTTCTCTAAGGATATTCATTACGAAGTTGAGGTTATCGCAAAGATAAAAAGGGTAGGGAAGCATATCAGTGAAAAATTTGCGCCTACGTATTATGATGAAATAGGTCTGGGAATTGATTTTACGGCAAGGGATCTACAGTCGCAACTGAAAGAAAAAGGTTTGCCATGGGAAAAGGCCAAAGGTTTTGATGGTGCCGCGGTAATTGGAAAATGGTTGCCTAAAACTAAATTTGAGGACCTTAATAACCTAAATTTTAAATTACTAAGGAATAATGAGGTCGTACAAGACGGGAACACCGGTTTAATGCTTTGGAAAATAGATGAAATAATAGCCTATGTCTCCGCGTTCTTTATGTTGAAAAAAGGTGATATTATATTTACGGGTACGCCAGCGGGAGTTGGCAAAGTAAGTGCAAATGATTACCTTTCGGGCACGCTGGAGGGCGAGGAACTTTTTTCTTTAAATATCAAATAATGATTTATAGTCTGGATAAAATTAATGAGATGGCAGAAGGCGATCAGGATTTTATAAATTCGGTTATATCCGTTTTCTTGGAAGAAGTTCCTGAAGACCTAGAATCATTGGAACTCGCCTTGCGGGAGAAAAACTACGACCAAGTTTATAAGTTGGCACACAAGATTAAGCCTAATGTAGACCTGCTGGGCATGGAACAGACGCGTGCAGCTGCCTTGGAAATAGAGACCTTGGGAAAAAGCGAGGCGAACATGGCCGATATCGAAAGGATTTTCCCTGCGCTCAAGGCAGACATTCATCAAGTTGTCGGTGAGCTCAAAACCGATTTCAACTTGTAATGCTAGCAGAAATTATTACTATTGGCGATGAAATCCTCATTGGCCAAATCATAGATACCAACTCGGCATTTATCGCCAAAGAATTGAATAAGATTGGTATTTCCGTCTATCAGATTACCTCGGTACAGGATGAGCGGGAGCATATTCTAAAGGCCTTGGCGGATGCCCAATCCAGAGTGGACATCGTACTGGTTACAGGTGGATTGGGACCTACAAAAGACGATATCACCAAACACACTTTTTGTGAGTTTTTTGATGATGAACTTGTTGTGAACACAGAGGTACTGGAACATATAGAATTCCTATTTGCCAAGTATATCTCTACTCCAATTTCCGACCTAAATAGGAAGCAAGCTTTAGTTCCAAGTAAGGCAAAAGTTTTACATAACGCCCATGGCACGGCACCAGGGATGTGGCTCCATGAAGAGGGCACTACCTTTATTTCTATGCCGGGCGTACCTTTTGAGATGAAAAATTTATTGGTCAAAGGGATCGTACCCAAACTTGTAGAATTCTACGAGCGTCCCTACATCATACATAAAACAATCGTGACCTATGGTTTAGGGGAAAGTGCCATTGCCGAAAAAATTGAAAAATGGGAAGAAGCCCTTCCCAGCTTTGTACGGCTAGCCTATTTACCAAATCTTGGTAGGGTTCGTTTACGATTGACGGCCAAAGGCCCGGATTATGAGAAATTAGCAACGGCTATAGAAATGGAATCCCAAAAACTAATCCCCTTAATAGGGGATATTATCTTCGGTACTGAGGACGAGGAAACAATTGAGGAAGTAGTGGCCAAGTTGCTCACAAAAAAGCGATTGACCTTAGCAACAGCGGAAAGTTTTACAGGTGGTAAGATAGCCGAACGAATTACCGCAATCCCAGGTTCATCAGCCTACTTTAAAGGCAGTGTGGTTAGTTATGCGACGGAGGTTAAAATCGATGTGCTGCAAGTTTCCAAAAATTCAGTGGATAAACATTCTGTAGTTAGTCGGGAAGTAGCAAAGGAAATGGCTGTTGGGGTCAAAAAACTTCTGAAAACGGACTTTGCCATTGCTACTACGGGAAATGCAGGGCCATCAAAAGGAGATTCGGATGCGGACGTAGGTACGGTCTTTATCGGGATTGCCTCCCCAAAAGGTGTTTTTGCCGAAAGGTACAGTATGGGAAATCATAGGGAAAGGATTGTCCAAAAGTCTGTAAACAAAGCCTTTGAGCTACTTCAGAAAGAAATTCTAAAAATGTGAAGTAGAATGTTGGCGGTAAGATAAAAATGATATAAATTTGCACCCTGTTTAAAAGAAAAATTCGACACAATGTCTAAAGTCTGTGAAATTACTGGAAAGAGAGCCATGTTCGGGAACAATGTATCGTTCTCAGTGAACAAGACAAGAAGAAGATTTGATGTAAATCTTTCCAAAAAACGTTTTTACATTCCTGAAGAGGATCGTTGGATAACCTTAAAAGTTTCTGCGAGAGCTTTAAAAAGCATCAATAAAAAGGGAATTTTGGCCGTATTGAAAGAGGCGAGGGCTAAAGGATTGGTAAAATAATCTGGAAAATATAGAGTATAATGGCAAAGAAAGGCAATAGGATTCAAGTAATATTAGAATGCACGGAGCATAAGGAGTCCGGGCAAGCTGGAACTTCCAGATACATTACGACTAAGAATAAGAAGAACACACCGGAAAGGTTGGAGATAAAGAAATTTAATCCAATTTTGAAGAGAATGACGGTTCATAAAGAAATTAAATAGTACTTCCACATTCGTGGAAATTATAAATAAGAGATTAGGTCATGGCAAAGAAGACAGTAGCAAGTTTACAGACAAGTTCTAAAAGATTAACAAAAGCCATTAAAATGGTAAAGTCGCCAAAAAGTGGGGCCTATGTTTTTGTAGAATCGGTTATGCCACCAGAAATGGTTAACGAATGGTTGGATAAAAAATAATAATACGCTCAAGTATTTGGTATAAAGCCTCTTTCTTTACGAAAGGGGCTTTTTAATTTTTATATTTGGAAAACTATTGATAAAACGATGAGTTTATTTAAAAATATCTTTTCTTCCAAAAAGAAAGAGACCTTGGATAAAGGTCTGGAAAAAACAAAAATCACCTTTTTTTCCAAACTAGGAAAAGCTGTTGCCGGTAAGTCTAAAGTAGATGATGACGTATTGGATAACCTTGAGGAGGTACTTGTTTCCTCTGATGTTGGTGTGGATACCACTTTAAAAATTATAGATCGGATAGAGGCACGCGTCGCAAAGGACAAGTACATGGGTACGGATGAGCTCAATGGTATTCTTAGGGAAGAAATTGCCGGATTACTCTCTGAAACCCACACTGGCGAAGCTACCGATATTCAAATCCCAACAGATAAGAAGCCCTATGTAATCATGGTCGTAGGTGTTAATGGGGTGGGCAAAACCACTACTATTGGTAAGCTGGCATATCAACTTAAAAAACAAGGGTATAAGGTGGTGCTGGGGGCAGCGGATACTTTTAGGGCGGCAGCCATAGATCAATTACAGGTATGGGCGGACCGGGTAGATGTGCCGATTATTAAGCAGCAAATGGGAAGCGACCCTGCTTCCGTAGCTTTTGATACGCTGAGCTCTGCGGTTACCCAAGATGCCGATGTCGTTATTATTGACACCGCAGGT
>CAJQMW010000157.1 GCA_905479535.1 uncultured Maribacter sp.
GAGCTAATTTCCTGCCTTCAGGTGTCCTAAAGTCCTCGCATCTAGCCGATTTGAGTATGGTCCCACCCTTATTTATAATATTATTTACACTACGGGCATCCATAGGCTTAAAATCGCCTTCTATCATGCCTTGATATCCCCTGTATATGGCAACACAGTCAACCTTCATGTAGGCACAGGTCCTCACAACGGAACGTATGGCAGCATTCATCCCGGGAGAATCGCCCCCAGATGTTAGCACCGCTATTTTTTTAATTTTTGTTGACATGAAAAAATTTAAGCCAACGAAAGTACTAAAAGTTCTGTCAATAAAGAAATGGGGAGCCGTTGTAAATTACACTAAAACTGGCTAAATCGTTTGCGCTATTACAATTCAACGTAATGTTGATATGTATGGAAGTTTTTGATAACTATACCTTCACTTACCTATCCAATTTTTGGATGGATTTAGGTTTGGAATAGAATTGTAACAGGCTGTCTTTCCCCATTACCGAAGGTTGTTCTTGCCGTAATGGTGTTACGGGCGCTACAGGTTCATCCGTATTGAAGATTTTTTTGAACAGCTCCTTAAAGCTATTAAAGTCTACTTGGTATGAAAGTCCTGCACCTTGGGTAGAACCTTGTTGATCGGGCAAAAACGCCTGTATTTCACTCTGTCTACTAAAAAATTTAGCGCTCAATGTACCCTCTTCGTTCAAGATTACCTGTATCTCAAAATCACCTGCTACCAGGGTTTCGCTCGCCCCACCTACCGGAACCCCTACTTTGCCGTTAAAAAGTACGCGGTCACTGATCTGCGTAGAGACCGTAACCCCTATACGGTCATCGGTTTCAATATCAGTATTGAGGGCTCCCTGTTCGTACGATAAGCCAAAATTCAATTTGTCATTACCGCCGCTAAGAATGGAGTTCAAAATTCCAGAAGCGCTCTGCACCAAATTACCGGTAATGGCCTGTTGGTTGATCCCGCTTTGGTCATTTACGAAAGTCCCTTGGGCCAAGAGAAAAATAGCGTTCTTCTCCTCCACGGTTGGGTCCTGAAGTTTATACTCCAGCTCCGATTGCACAATGGAATTTGTACCCGGAAATTCTATACCGAACTCTATATTAGGGCTTTGTAGCTCATCTGTTAGTTTAATAACCACATTGGTAGGTATTCTTCTGGTAAATCCCTGATCATCTAACAATGGGGCAGGATTGGCATTTAAGGAATAAATGGCCTCCATGTTCAAGTCCGCTTCCAAGGGCTTCTGATCCCAATTAATAGTGCCGCCTGGTTTTACCGTGAATTTTTTATCAATAAATCCGCCGAATTTATAGTTGAACTCCCCGGTCACCACTACGAAATCCCCATACATTTCAAACTTACCGTTGGTATTGATCTGTATCAATAAAATTCCTTCGCCCGTACCCTTTAGGGAGCTTCCGGTTCTGGTATCGGTAACAATCTCAACTTCTGCATCCGGAGTTACGTCGAGGTTAAATTCCAGCTCCAGACCTTGATAATCCTTTAATTGCCTTTGCTCCTCTATGGTGCTGAGATTATTCTTCTCCATAAAATTTATAAACGAATAGTCCCCCACGCTTGCGACATCACTCAAAGGAATTTTCAAGGATGTCCCGCGCGCCGTACTCCCGTCCACCGTAATGTTGAGTGCGGTGGTGGGGCCATAAATCCGTCCGGTTCCGTTCAAGTACCCTGTACCATAGTACAAATCACCTTCCTTGAACGCTGTATTTAAAATCAAAAAGCGATTGTCATTAGTATCTACATTGAGGTTTAGTACCCAATCCTTAAAATAGCGGTGGGATATGGTTCCATCAAGATTGGCCCTAGTGTTCTTGTCCACATCGGTCAGGGCTATGTTTTCAAAGTCAAAAGTTTGATTGGTCAGCTTAACCCGCGACCTTGGGGCAAACCCATAATCCACGTTCAGATAGGGTATGGCTATACCTGCATTATCCAACGTAAGAAGTCCGTCAAAATTTGGATTGTCCATGGGACCCGTTATATTTACGCTCCCATCCATATCTCCCCGAATACGGTCAATCACACCTTCCCCTAGAGGACTAAAAGGTTCAAGATTAAAATTGTTGAAATTTGCGAGTAGATTGGCCGTGGGCATCTCTCCCCTATTTTCTATGTTCCCTGCCACCCCAAACTTTTCGACACCGTTATCCGTAAGTTGTGAGTTGACCTGAAATTCCGTCAAGTCCCTATTTCCTGCTATGCTAATGACCAAATCTCCTAGACCAATGTCATTGATCCCAAAATCGGAAATGTTTAGATTGGAAGAAGGTAGGTAAATTCCATCTTTTTGCAGGACGTTCAGCGTACCGTTGACTTCTCCTTGTAGTCTTAGACTGTCGATAACCGGGGTTATCTTGTTTAGGGAAACGATCTTAAACTGCAACTCCAAATCTTTATAGGTAGAATCCGCCAATTGTCCCCGTAGGCGAATTTGCTCTTTTTCATCATTGTTCATCACGATTTCCTGTATGGAAATACTGTCCAAAGACCTACTGATGATAACCTTGTTCTGGGAATCCCCTTCTTTGTTCAAGATCCATTTGTTACCCTTAAAAGTTACGTCCGAGGTTTTAAGGCCCATTACGGACTTATTGTCCTTATTGAAGGTGTGGTAAAAATTAAGGTTGTAACTATCATTGAACTCACTACCGCCCTTGAACTCCGATCTAAAAAATAGCGTATCTTTCAGCGTAGTATTGATAAGGCTAAAATCCTTGAGGTTATAATAGGGCGTATTCAAATCCCCCACGGATACATAGGTGTTGAACAGCGGGTTCTTGTTATCAATTTTTACTTCTATATTATCAGCAGCATTACCAAAGGCCTCAATGCTGGGCGATTCAAAATTCAACTTAAAATCACCCTCATCGGCCACAATATTTCCTCTAATGAACGTATTGGGATCAAACCTTACATCGGGGAAAAAGACATCCACGATCTTATTATATATCTTGAAGTTGAACGAAAGGTTCTGCCCACTGGAAATTTCAAAAGGCCTGTAGTTCGCATAAATACTACCGAGTGAATTCTGAACCAATTTTCCAAGTTCCTTTACCCTAAAATTACCTTTCATATAACCGGTAATAATGTCCGGAGAATTTATTCTAATGGTCCTTACGGAATCATTTTCAAATGAGGAGGTTACCTCAAAATCATCAAAATAATAGGTGTCGTTTACATTTTGATAGTTGGTCTGCGTAAATTTTATATCCCCCACAATATTGTCCAAGGTAGTCCCATTGATATCCATGCTCACGTTTCCCTTAAAAATAGAAACGTTATCGTTTATGAAATTCAATTTCTCTAAATCGGCATAATCTACCGAGGCCTTAAAATTGAAGTTGTTACGGGCTTCCCCAAAATCTGCCAATCCCTTAAAGTCGAACTTAATGTTCTCGTCGTTACTCTGTAAAGACCCATCGAACAACTGTTCCTTTAGAACACCGGAGACCCTTAAATCCTTATAGTTATATCGGTTAAACTCAATAGAGTATATTTGCCCAATAACCTCAGTATTCAGCTTATCCCTTACAAAACCTTGCCCTTCAACATTAAAATCCAGCGTGGTTTTTCCAAGACTTTTACTTTCTACAAAATCACCCAAATCAAAATCGATCAACGAAATGAAACCTTTATAGGTAGCATTATCAATGTTATTGAAATTACTGAGAACAATGTCCGAATAACTACTCCCAATGGCGGTATTCAGGTTAACTTTTGCGTCAACGGAAGAATCTGTAATCAAGGCATTACCCCTAATCGTGAATTGTCCTAATTTGCTAAAGGTGGAGGGGAGCGAATTTCCAATCAAATTAGGCAACAAAGCGTTCAGTTGATAGTAGCTACTGGTCACATTCTTCATTTGGGCATCCAAAATGAATGGCCGTTGCTTATTGAAAAGATTCTTAAAATTAAAATTTCCCCTTATACCCGTGTTATCCGAAAATAGGAATAAATCATTGACGTTCAAATCGTTTAAAACACCGTTCATATTAGAAGAAAAGGTGGCTATTTTTCCCTTACCGAATTCATTATAGACCAAGTTAATTTCATCAAAAGAAACGGTTGATTCCTGAAAGTCCGCAACTACGTTTACCTTGTTCAAAAACTCTTTAAAATCCTCTCTGTTATAATTAAAAATGAGATTGCCGTCCAGATCGGAAAGGGGTGTCTTAATCTTTAGGGAATCAAAACGCATTTGTTGTTTCGTATACTTAAAATTGGCGGCTAAATTTTCAACGCGAATTCCTCTTTGACTTACAAACGACATTTTGCCGATATCCGCAGAAACTTCGGGCCCTAAAATTTGAAAATCGTCCGCTCGGATATTTAAATCGGTAAATCTTAGTATTCCCGGGTTTTCAAGATTATCGTCAATATATTGAAACCTACTGTCCTGGATATTCACAAAAGAGCAGGAAAAGAAAAATGGAGGCGTACCTGGCGCCCTGGGCTTACCATCGTCCAGTTTATCAATAAAAACTTCCAGGTTTGTGGTTCGTTCCCCGTAATACGTTTTTAGTTTAAAATCCAGCTGTTCTATTTCTATATCACCAAATTCAAGCCTACCGTTTATCAAGTTTTTTACACTTAGAATAGATGTTTTAAGTTCGTTTACATGGAATAGCGTATCCTTTTGATAATCGACAATATGAATTCCCTTCAAAGCGGTATCCCAAGAAATTAAAGAGACCCTCAACTTTTCTATGTTGATGTTCGTCCCAAATTCATTATTGATCGATTTAGTGGCATATTTGGCAAGAAGTGTTTGTACTGCCGGTAGCGATAGTACGATGGTGCCCAAAATACATATCAACAAAAAGACCAAAAAGGTCCGGATCAGTATTTTTCTTAGTTTTTTGATAGGGCTTTATGTTTTACCTTTGTACTCCAATTTTTATTCCAAACCTGTTGGACAACGAAACTATTTACATCCTTGCCATTGAATCTTCTTGCGACGACACCTCTGCGGCCGTTTTGTGTAACGATACTGTGCTAAGTAATGTGGTGGCCAATCAAAAAATCCATGGGGAATATGGCGGCGTTGTTCCGGAGTTGGCATCCCGCGCACATCAACAAAACATAGTCCCCGTGGTTAGTCAAGCTTTGGCTAAAGCAAATATCGATAAAAAACAGCTATCCGCCATAGCATTTACCCGTGGACCCGGACTTATGGGTTCTTTGCTGGTGGGCACCTCTTTTGCCAAGTCTTTGGCTCTAGGTTTAAGTATTCCCCTAATCGGAGTGAACCATATGCAAGCCCATATTTTGGCCCATTTTATTAAGGATGAAAGCATGACCGCTCCGAACTTTCCCTTTTTGGCCTTGACCATAAGTGGAGGACATACGCAAATTGTAAAAGTGAATGATTATTTTAACATGGAAATCCTTGGCGAAACCTTGGATGATGCCGTGGGCGAAGCTTTTGATAAAAGCGCAAAATTATTAGGACTTCCTTACCCGGGCGGACCTTTGGTCGACAAGCATGCGGCCAATGGAAACCCCTTGCGTTTTCCATTTCCAAAACCAAAAGTTAAAGGGCTTAATTTTAGTTTTAGCGGTCTAAAAACCAGTATTCTTTATTTTATACAGAAAAACGTTGCAGAAAACCCTAACTTTATTGTAGAGAATTTAGAAGACATTTGTGCTTCCATGCAGTATACCATTGTTACCATTCTTATAGAAAAGCTACAAAAAGCGGTCAGAGAAACCGGAATAGAAAATATTGCCATAGGTGGGGGCGTATCCTCCAATTCAAGGATACGGGAAGCAATTAAGAATGCGGAACAGGAATACGGGTGGACCACCCATATTCCAAAATTTGAGTACTGTACGGACAATGCCGCAATGATCGGTATCGTAGGGTTTTATAAATTTAAAAATAAGGATTTTTCAGAACAGAATGTCACGGCCAAAGCTAGGTACGTTATCTAATTATTTATGCAATTATTCTTTAACGAGGAACTGGACAAAAA
>CAJQMW010000158.1 GCA_905479535.1 uncultured Maribacter sp.
TAAAGACTTCCGGTAAGGTAGTTATTGGAAAGGATGGCTACATTCACGGAAAAGTGGAATGCGTAAATGCGGATATAGAGGGGAGCTTTAATGGCGAACTTTTGGTATCCGACTTACTGTCCTTAAAATCATCCGCGGTAATAGAGGGTACGGTTTCCGTTACCAAATTGGCGGTAGAGCCTGGCGCCACATTCAACGCTTCGTGTACCATGAAGGGGAAAGGCGGCTCAATTTCATCGCCATCAAGTTCCCACAACTCAGGAGGTTTTAAATCTTCTTTGAGCGGAACCTCTAGCAGCAAGAATGAGCCAGCAAAAGCCTCCTAAGGAAAAAAATTTCAATTCCTATGCTCGGTATACAGGCGTCGTTTTCCAAATGATCGCGATTATTGTAGTTGGCACCTTCATTGGCCTTAAGCTTGATGAAAAATTTCCGAACGAAAATAACTGGTTCACAATTGCCCTTGCCTTTTTAGCGGTAATTATATCGGTTATTGTGGTGATAAGAAATGTCAATACCGCTTCAAAAAAATCTTAGATGGGTAAAACATTTTGGAAAGAACAAATTTCTTTTCTTTTACAATTAGTGCTGTTCAGCCTTGTGTTGTGGGGCACTCATTTTTATCTATTCGATAGTTTTTTTTCAGACCTATCTACTTTTTTCCCTCTTTGGAAAATCTATGCGTTCAATATTATAACCGTTTTATTAATATTTACGGTAATAAACCTTCGTTTTTCGAATGGAAAAAAAATGGTTTTCAATACCTTCATGATAGGGACCTTATTAAAAATGGTTCTGGCCATCCTTTTTTTACTTCCATTACTTTTATCGGATATCGAAAGCAATAAAGCTGATATAATCAATTTTTTTATTCCGTATTTCCTCTATCTCGGATTCGAAATTTATTGCTTGAGCAGCTATTTGAAAACTTCATAAGTATCGGCGACAAACATTAAAATAAGTCCCTCAAAGTCGATTTAAATATTGTTTGCCAATTCGGTATTTGTCCTTACATTTGCACCGAATTTCAGGAGACGTATTTTTAATTGATTCAGAATGAAGTCAAAGTACTATAAATCAACTTTTTTAGGACTCCTACTACTGTTGTCCTTTTTTTGCAGTTCGGTAGTTTCTTCTCAAGAAGATGATGAGGGCGAAGTTGAGCATGCGGAGGAAGAGTTCAATCCTCAAAACATGATTATTCATCACGTTTTAGACGCTCATGAATTTCATATTATTGATTGGAACGCTCATCCAATTTCAATTCCCTTGCCAGTTATACTTTGGACGGACAACGGACTGACAACTTTCATGTCCAGTGAATTTCATCATGACGACTCAGGAAAGACCGTTGTCAATGCAAACGGAGGGAAATTTGTTAAGCTGCATGAAACAATATACCAATTAGACAATAATGCTTCTACAGTCCAATTTGATAATGAAGGACACCCCACGAACGCATCTATCCCCACGGATATTTCCATTACGAGAAATGTTTTTATGATGTGGGTTTCTGTTTTGGTTTTACTTTTAATATTCATGGCAGCGGCTAGAAGATATAGGAAATCAGAAAATAATGTTCCCACGGGAATAGCTGGTTTTGTGGAGCCTTTAGTTGTTTTTGTCAGAGATGAGATTGGAATACCAATGATAGGGGAGCACAAGTATAAAAAATACATGCCCTATTTATTGACTATTTTCTTTTTCATTTGGATCAATAATATTTTTGGGTTAATACCAATATTAAACGGTGCAAATTTAAGCGGAAATATAGCTTTTACCTTTACGTTAGCGGTGTTTACATTTATCATTACAACCTTTAGCGGAAATATAAATTATTGGAAACACATCTTCTGGATGCCCGGGGTTCCAGTTCCTATGAAAATATTTTTGGCCCCAATAGAAATTATAGGAATGTTCGTAAAACCAATTTCCTTGATGATTCGTTTGTTCGCAAACATTACGGCGGGCCATATTATTGTTCTGGCCTTAATGTCATTGATTTTTATATTTAAGTCCGTAGCGATAGCACCGGTTTCTGTGGCATTTTCACTTTTTATCGGAATCATTGAAATTATAGTTACGGCCATACAGGCCTATATATTTACCGTATTGTCCGCCCTTTATTTTGGGATGGCAACTGAAGAAGAGCATCATTAATTAATTTAAATATTTTAGAACTATGAGTCTAGCATTAGTACAGGAAGTAGCGGCAGCAGCGGATTATGGATCAATCGCATCGATTGGCGCAGGTTTGGCGGCAATTGGAGCCGGTATCGGTATTGGCATTATTGGCGGAAGAGCCATGGAAGCGATGGCACGTCAACCAGAAATGCACGGAAAGATCCAGTCTTCCGCATTAATTTTATCGGCCTTCGTTGAGGCAGTTGCATTATTTGCAGTGGTTGTATCGTTCTTGAAGTAAAAAACTAGGGTGTAACGGTTGGTTGCGCCCTAAGTTTTAATGATGTTTTTAATAAAGTAAAGAAATGGATAGTAGTCAATTTGTAACCCCTGGGTTTGGTTTGGTCTTTTGGACGGCAATCACCTTTTTGTTCTTATTAATTATTTTAAGAAAATTCGCATGGAAGCCAATTTTAGGAGCAGTCAGCGACAGAGAGGAGTCTATAAAAAGTGCATTGGCATCTGCCGAAGAGGCCAAAAAGGAAATGCAAAACCTTCAAGCCGATAATGAAAGGATACTTAAGGAGGCGAGAGCAGAACGGGACGGTTTGTTAAAGGAAGCCAGGGAGTTGAAAGATAAAATTATTTCTGAAGCCAAGGAACAAGCCAAGGTTGAAGGAGATAAAATGGTAAAACAAGCCCAAGCAACCATTGAAAGCGAAAAGAAAGCTGCTGTGGCAGATATAAAAAGCCAAGTTGCGGAATTATCCGTGAGCATCGCCGAGAAAATTATCAAGGAACAATTATCCAATAAGGACA
>CAJQMW010000159.1 GCA_905479535.1 uncultured Maribacter sp.
GTATTTTTTAAAGTAAATGGACCCAACAGCTCCTACCAGGGCACTTGCGATACCCACCATCGCATAAAATATTCCGACTACACTGGCGTCTAGTTCGTACACCAGAGGGATTCTCGTAAAAACCTCCGCCGAGAAAGCACAATACAATCCAATAACGCTCCAATACATAAAACCAAAGTGCATTGTCAAATAATTTGTTGGTCGCTTTAACAACATAGGGACCATTCCGGCAAACAACGTTACACTGCTAATGACAGCGAATACATGCAGAATTCCGAAGGAACCGTGTAGCCTGTAAATCATAAAGGAGGTCAATAATACTATGAACATAGAAGCGGAATACAAATAGCCCACTTGCTTATGCATTTTTGTTCCTTTCAGGGCGCATAGAACAAAAGTCCCGGATAAAAGAGCGGAAACAGAGGCAACAAAGTGGATGACACCAATGGTACTGGACAACATAGACTGAAGTTTTATCCAAAACTATCCTATCGCTTGCGCTCTTTGAAAAAGATGTAACCGAATTACAAATTTTAGGGTCCGAAATGTTGATCATTAGAGATGAAAAGAGGCAACCAATTCCTTCTTTTGATACTACTCTTTTGAAATATGGAAAATACCATCGCCCTGATTTACGATGGGTGATTGGTTAACACATAGCACGTATCCAGCATAGGTAGATTTGACAGTTCGTTCAAAAGACCCAAAAGGGTCGGATATACTTCCCAAAACAGTTCCTTTCTCAACTTTCTGCCCAATCGTTATCGTAGGATGGAACATCCCAGAATATTTGGCCCGTAGCCAACTTGAACCATTGATTACGATTTGCTCCGTGTCCAATTCATTGGATTGAGCCAGTTGGGCCGTGAAGTCTCGCATTCCTAAATGCTGCATGACTCGTAGCGCACCATTTATACCCGCTTCGGTAATTTCCTTGTCAATATGAAGCGATTTGCCCCCCTCAAAGAGTAATATTTTCTTATCCAACCTGTAGAGGGTCTCCCGAAAAGACTTTTCCCTTCGAACCGATTTTACGATAAAAGCCGCACCAAAGACCTCAGCTAGTTCCAGACTGGCTTTATCTTTTTTACCGATACGGACTTGAGGTGCATTAAATCGGCTATCACCACCGGTATGGTAATCGATGCAATAGTCGACCAATGGAGCAATCTCCTTAATAATATGATAAGCAAACCTACTTGCCAGCGAACCTCGTGGACTCCCAGGAAAGACCCGGTTCAAATCCCGCCCATCGGGAAATTGTCTCGTTTGGTTCAAAAAACCGAACACGTTTACGACCGGAATACAAATGACCATTCCCTTGGTCGGCTTATTGTACTTTTTGGATATGAGCTGCCTCACAATTTCTACCCCATTAATCTCGTTGCCGTGAATGCCTCCCGTAATCAGGATATTAGGACCATCTTCTTTGCCCCTTTCCACAATAATAGGGACCTCTATCCTGGTACGTGTATGTAATTTCGCAATATCAAGGCTCAGTTGTACGCCTTTACCTTTTGAGATAGCTTGACCTAAAATTTCAATTTTTTTACTCGACATTCCGCTCCACGTACTGTATAATTTTACTTGCAATATCCTTCTCTGTTGCGGCCTCTATGCCTTCAAGTCCTGGGGATGAATTTACCTCCAAAATTAACGGCCCCCTTGCCGATTGTAGCATATCTACTCCTGCAACACCCAATCCTAATACTTTCGCTGCTTTAATAGCCGCGTTTTCCTCCTCGTCCGTAAGTTCGATGATGTTAGCGGAACCGCCCCTGTGTAGATTGGAGCGGAACTCGCCCTCTTTACCTTGCCGCTTCATAGCTCCCACCACTACGCCGTCAATGACGAATGCCCTGATATCCGCACCTTTAGCCTCCTTAATGAATTCCTGAACGATTACTCGGGCCTGTAGTCCGTTAAAGGCTTCGAGTATTGACTCTGCCGAATTTCGATTATCAGCCAATACCACCCCAAGGCCCTGTGTACCTTCGAGTAATTTAATAACTACTGGGGCACCGCCTGCTTTATCTATAATTGCACCAACATTCTTAGAATAATTACTAAAGACCGTCTTGGGCAAGCCTAAACCGGCACGTGACAATATTTGTAGACTTCTTAACTTATCGCGTGACCTTACCAAGGCTTGGGATTCTACCGAAGTAAAGATCTTCATCATTTCAAACTGACGTACGACAGCTGTGCCATAGAATGTTATGGAAGCCCCGATACGCGGAATTACTCCATGAACGCCCTCTATTTCTTTACCCTGATAAATAAGTCCGGGTTTTTTCCTTTCAATAATAAGATCACATTTAGAGTGATCAATAATCTGCATTTCATGTCCCTTATCGGCACCCGCTTCAATTAGACGCTTTGTGGAATATAAATTTGGGTTTTGGGACAGGATTACGATTTTCATAGATGTTTTTTAAAATAAGATTAATAAGAAGTAAAAGAATGAAAATAGATAAGTCAATCATTAAATAGTATGACTTAAGGGTATCCTCTGAATATACGTTAAATAAACGGTACGACTATATTTGGGATCCATTTTATACCCATTAATCCTAAAAGGGGTGTTTTTAGAATCGTTGCTACACTCTAAAGACGCAAAATAGCATTAAGCTAATCAGAAACCGAGTTCGTTGGCCTCCTATATTTATGAAAAGGTTGTTTTAGCAATCCCTTAATACTGGAATTTTCTTTCTCATCCGGAAAGGTATCTACACCATAGACGATCGTTTCCCGTTCCATGTACCTATAGGTTCCAAAGAGACGGTCCCAAAAGGAGAAAATGTTCCCATAGTTAGAATCGGTATAGGGTAATTTATAATGATGATGCACCTT
>CAJQMW010000160.1 GCA_905479535.1 uncultured Maribacter sp.
CTTGGGCATCTAAAAAGCGTGATGCGTTGCTGGTAGACTTGAAAATAGCCCGATTCTTTGCCAAAAAATTCTTCCATCTTTTAGGCTACCGAAACAGACAACTTGGCGACACCAAAATAACGATACGAAATAGGGAAGCCAACTCGCTAAAAGAAGCCTACAGGAAAGCTCCATGGTATTAAACGATAACGCTGGGAATGATAATGGCTTCCATTCTAAAATAAGCTGGCACTATGATAAATATCAGTGCAAAGGTAAATCTCGGGTCGTACCTTGGTTTCATCTCAGCAATTAAAATAAATAGCACGATGGCCTACTATTTTTCTACGCAACTCAAGAATATTACGTTTGTCGAAGCGGTATCAAAAACTACAGAGGCCCTAAAGGAAGAAGGTTTTGGAGTGCTGACTGAAATCGACATGAAAGCTACCCTGAAGAAAAAATTGAACGCCGACTTTCACAACTATACGATTTTGGGAGCTTGCAACCCTCCCTTAGCCTATAAAGCACTCCAGAGCGAGGATAAAATTGGCACCATGCTTCCTTGCAATGTGATTGTTCAGGAACTACCATATGGAACCATTGAAATCGCTGCAGTAGATCCGGTAGCATCCATGAAGGCCGTGAAAAACGATAACTTGGTCAAGGTTGCGGAAACCGTTCGGGATAAGCTTAAAAGGATGATCCAACAGTTGACGGACGATTAATTTACCCCTGAATACTTAGGTTTTTAAATGAGAGTAATTTGGCAAAAAGAAAGTAACCAAAACTTTAGACCATCTTTGAGAAAACTTTTGATATCCGAGGATTCCTTGCAACGGTATATTCACCAAGTAAGGTTATAATGGGATGCACTTCTGACAGTCCATAAAAAAAGGGCAGGTTTTTGTACTACCGGCCCTTTCTTCACCAATGAAACCAAAGGTCGTTTAAACCATTTCTTTCTCTTTACCCTTATTCTTGGCCAACTTCTCGATCAACTCGGGTACTTTTTCGAATGCAGCGGCCAACCCTTTGGTCTTACCAGCGGCCAGAAAGGAGATTTCCTCTCCTTTACTTACCAGAAATCCAATGGGTTCTATACCGACGCCTGCGGCCGCTCCGGCACCCTGTCCTTGACCTTTCCTATTTGAGACGCCACCTTCGCCTCCTCCTCCACCGGAGCCAAAGCCCATTCCTACCTTGATGACGGGTACGCATTTGAATTCCCCTAATTCAAATTGTTCTCCGACAACGGTCTCCGACTTGGCTTCTGACTTAATGAAATCAGTTATCTTTTCTAATAATTCTTCAAAATGTAATTCCATGACACACTAGTTTAAATGTTTATAAATGATTTTATAATATGAATCGGTCTATTATGTAGTTGGAGTACCAATTGATTCCTTCCTTGAAAATTGATATGGAAACCTCCGATCTGATAATTCAAATACACGAAAACCGGGTAAAGTTTTGCGTTCGTAATACAGTTGCCGGAATCAAAATCAAGCAGAAATTCCTTCACTTTAAATGTTCTTAACATGCGTCGCACTTTTTTAATATCCATACTTCTTTTTCTTTTTTTTGATTTTAATGTAGCCTGTTTTTTCTCCTTGGACCGACTTGCTTTCCTGAGCGGATAAAAATTGAAATTCAAAAAGAAAACCGTCAACCTTATGCGTATCAGTTCTTCTTTGTCGCCTTCAATGCTAGCCATCGCAAGTCCCTTTAATTGTAAATAATACCGATTGGTAATCGTGTTGATGTACACTACGATCGGCATAAACAAAACGTAACTAAGGAGTAGTACGAGTAGGCCCAAAAAGACTATCCAAAACAATGGCGCTAATTTTTTGTAAAGGAAAGAAAGACGGTCTGATCGGGCAATGACCTAAGTCAGTAAGATACACTCTAGGCCTATTTCGTCGTTGGACTGATCGGAGTCATTCTGTAAAAGAAGCGACAGTTTTATATTGTGCTTGTAAAGTTCCTTTAACCTTATATTCTGGATTATGAATACCGCTCAAAATCAAAACGCTATTTGCCGAAGTTGTGGAATGCCAATGCACAACATCTCAGGTTATGGGACCTATGATGATGGTGGCATACATGCCGATTATTGCCATTTCTGTTATAAAGAAGGAAAATTCACCGATGCCGGTATCAGCCTTGAGGAGAAGATTGCAAAGAATATCGCCCTAGCAATAAAAATGGGCATGCCAGAAAATAAGGCCATTAATTTGGCCCAAAAGACCCTTCCCAAACTCAAGAGATGGCAAAAAGAATAGTATTTAGAGAAAGGA
This sequence comes from uncultured Maribacter sp., assembly GCA_905479535.1. Classification (GTDB taxonomy): domain Bacteria; phylum Bacteroidota; class Bacteroidia; order Flavobacteriales; family Flavobacteriaceae; genus Maribacter. Next base: position 2,283 of record CAJQMW010000160.1, read on the forward strand.
TGGACTATAACATTCATGGCATCATACCTTCACAACCGGGTCTACCTTCTTCGTTACACGGATTAATACTGTGCTTTGTTTTGATTCTCGGAACCGTTCATGGGCAATCGACGGGAGAATCTTCCAATTATGAAAAGGGTTCGCAACATATTTTAGGAATTATAGAATATGTTTCCGGTTTTGATACCCAACAGGATATCACCGTATATTCCTTTCGTATAGGATATGGTTCATTCCTTTTTAAAAATGTTTCTTTGAGCACATTTTTTGACGTTTCTGCTACCGATGGGTTTTACTTTGTAAAAACAGATGAGAAAGAAGAATACCAAGAAGCAGAAAGTTTTGGTTTAGGAACTTCTTTCCTGTTAAGATGGTACGCCATTCGAATTGGCAAGACCAGAATATTCTTAGATGCAAGCGCGGGCATTCTCTATTCCTTCAAGAGTTTTCCGCCCAAAGGCACTAAACTCAATTTTACCACCCGGCCGGGTATAGGAATAGCAACAAAACTCCATCAAAATCTAAATCTCATTGCAGGCCTGAACCGATTTCATCTTTCCAACGGACAGGGATATAAACATCCACACAATCCGGCTTTTGATGGTTTGGGGATTCATGTTGGGTTCGTATTACGTTCAAATTAAAAATGACCTTTAAAAGCGAAAACTGAAAGCAAATAAGCCCGAAAAGACAAATACCTTTAAATCTGTTATAAAATAGACTTCGCCAGTCTTCGTGAGCTGATGCAATTAAGTACTATTTTTTGATTAATAATTTTTGTAGCGATGTATAATTTTCGTAAATTTAAAGAAGACCCGATATAAACCGAATGGAGGCCAAAAACCTTCGTGTTTAAGGTTTGATATATTGAAGCCCGATAGTGTAATCTACTTCAAATGACCAATGCATTTAAAGATTTTACCTTCATCTGGGTTGAAAATAGTAGCAACCTATTTAACGCATATTCCAATGAATCCACTACTATTGTCATTTGTTGTAATTGGTGTAATCCTTTTGGCCGGAATACGCGTCATTTTTGAATATAAAAGAGCCTTAAAATTCCGTTTTGGAAAGTATATTACAACGTTACAGCCTGGTCTTAGGTGGATTATTCCGTTTGTAGAAACCATTCAGGTCGTTGATGTTAGGGTAATAACCATCAATATCGTCTCCCAAGAGGTCATGACCGAAGATAACGTACCCTGTAGCATTGACGGGGTGGTCTTTTTTAAGATCAATGATCCGGAAAAAGCGGTCTTAGAGGTGGAAGAATTCGCTTTTGCGATTACGCAGCTCGCCCAAGCCGCGCTCCGCGATGTATGCGGTAAAGTGGAATTGGACACCATTTTATCAAAACGGGAGGAAATGGGCAAGAACATCAAAAGTATTGTAGAGACCGAAACGCACCATTGGGGTATCGAAATCATTGATGTGAAAATCAAGGATATCCAATTGCCCGAGAACATGCGCAGGATGATGGCGAACCAAGCGGAGGCCGAACGCTCCAGAAGGGCCCGGATCATTCTGGCCGAAGCGGAGAATCAGGCAGCAGCAAAATTGTTAGAAGCGGGTCTGCAGATAGACAAATCGCCATCAGCTATCAAATTACGGTTGTATCAAACCTTATCGAACATAGCCGCAGAGA
>CAJQMW010000161.1 GCA_905479535.1 uncultured Maribacter sp.
TCGGTTTCCCCGGAACGGTGAGACATTACGGAAGTATACCCGGCGTTTTTAGCCATATTTACCGCTGCTATCGTCTCTGTTAACGTACCGATTTGATTTACCTTTATTAAAATTGAATTTGCAATTCCCTTTTCTATTCCAGTAGATAAACGCTCCACATTCGTAACGAATAAGTCATCTCCTACCAACTGTACCTTATCACCAATCTTATCGGTTAGCGCTTTCCAACCATCCCAATCGTTTTCATCCATCCCATCTTCAATGGAAATAATTGGATACTTTTCCGAAAGGTCGGCCAAATACCGGGCTTGCTCCTCAGAGGTTCTAACGACTCCTTTACTTCCTTCGAATTTCGTATAATCGTAGGCTCCATTTACATAGAATTCAGCAGCGGCGCAGTCCAAGGCAATCATTACATCGTCACCTAGTTTATAACCCGCCTTATCGACTGCTTTTGCTATGGTATCCAAAGCATCTTCGGTACCACCGGCTAAATTTGGCGCGAAACCGCCTTCATCTCCAACTGCAGTACTTAAGCCCCTATCGTGCAATACTTTTTTTAGGTTATGAAAGATTTCAGTCCCCATTTGCATGGCATGAGAAAAATTCTTTGCCTTTACCGGCATCACCATAAATTCCTGGAATGCGATGGGTGCATCGGAGTGCGAACCTCCATTGATGATATTCATCATCGGAACCGGAAGCGTATTGGCACTGACTCCGCCCACATATCTGAACAATGAAAGTCCAAGTTCGTTAGCAGCCGCCTTTGCAGCCGCCAATGAAACTCCCAAGATTGCGTTTGCACCCAATTTGGATTTGTTGGGAGTACCATCCAAATCTATCATGGTTTGATCTAACAAATTTTGTTCAAAGACGGACATTCCTAAAATCTCTTCTGCAATGACCGTGTTCACATTTTCAACCGCCTTCATTACGCCCTTACCCATAAAGGATTTTCCTCCGTCCCGAAGCTCAACAGCTTCGTGCTCTCCCGTAGAAGCTCCAGAAGGCACGGCAGCTCTCCCCATAACTCCGTTTTCGGTAACTACGTCCACTTCCACCGTGGGGTTACCCCTTGAATCTAATATTTGTCTTGCATGAACACTTAGAATGATACTCATCTGATATTTTTCTTGATTTATAATTGACTTGCTATAGGAAGCAAAGATACAAACACCTTTTTCAAAGAAATCCCTTGTACCATGTAATTCCCCATAAAATAACGATTATTTAAACTTCTGCCTTTTGTTTTGTAGTTTTCTCGATCAATTGGAAAAAATCATCAAAAAGATAGTCCGCATCATGAGGGCCGGGACTTGCCTCTGGATGGTACTGCACAGAAAAAACATCCCTGTTTTTCATTCGTATCCCTGCAACCGTTTTATCATTTAAATGCACGTGCGTAATTTCCAAGTTGTCATTTGCCTCCGTTTCCTCCTTATTAATGGCGAAACCATGGTTTTGTGAGGTAATCTCTCCTTTTCCTGTTAAGAGGTTCAATATGGGATGGTTTATACCCCTATGACCGTTATGCATCTTATAGGTAGAAACACCATTAGCCAGAGCGATTACTTGATGCCCCAAACAGATTCCGAAAAGTGGTTTGTCCGTTTTTATAATTTCTTTTGCTGTGGCAATAGCTTCGCTAAGCGGCTCGGGATCCCCAGGACCGTTGGATATGAAATAGGCATCTGGATTCCAAGTCGATAACTCCTCGAAACTTGAATTAAAGGGAAACACCTTGATATATGCTCCACGTTTGGCTAAATTTCTAAGTATGTTCTTTTTTATACCGATATCCAATGCCGATATTCTATAGGCTGCATCCTCATCCCCAAAATAATAAGGCTCTTTTGTGGATACCTTACCGGCCAGTTCCAAACCTTCCATACTAGGCACCTTTTTCAATTCCTTTTTTAGGCCCTCTATATCATTCACCCTTGTGGAGATAACGGCGTTCATTGCCCCGTTATCACGTATGTAGCTGACTAAAGCTCTCGTATCCACATCCGAAATGGCGAATAATTCATTCTTGTTCAAAAATTCTTCTAGACTGGCATCCGCAACTGGACGGGAATATTCATAACTGAAATTTCTACATATTAGCCCGGCAATTTTAATGGACTCGGATTCTACCTCTTCAGAATTGGTACCATAGTTACCAATATGTGCATTGGTCGTTACCATAAGTTGGCCAAAATAAGAAGGGTCGGTAAAAATCTCTTGATATCCGGTCATACCGGTATTAAAACAAACCTCACCAAAGGCGGTACCTTCTTTATCACCTACAGACTTCCCATAAAAAATAGTGCCATCCGCCAATAACAATAAAGCTTTTTTTCTAGATTGATACTTCATGTGCTACTTTTAAATTTATGATTTGACAAATAAACAAAAAAAAAGATAGATTTAAAATCCATCCTTTTTTACATCTTAATTTTTGAAACTAATCCGCTATAAGGAATCATAATAAGTGAAAATCCGTTTTAAATCAAATTCTTTTTTTATTGACAACTTGTTCTCCTTAACATACTCTTTAATTTTGACGGCCTGATTTCCAAAAAAAGCAAAAAATTCTCGCTTTTTAGAAGGTATTTTTTTGACCTCACCCCCTTTGCTCAAAAAGTAAGCCTCCTTAAGCGCATAACTATTGGGAGCCTCCTGCGTCTTTGTCATAGGATTTACATAGCCATCCTTAATTTCAATATTAAACCTTTTAAGCAACTCCATATTATCTTTGACCACTAAAACTTCGTAAAAAGAATTCCTATTCAGCTCAGGATCAAGATAACGCCTAAAGCTTCTGTTATTTATTCTAGCTTGGGATATTCCGGCAGGGTTAAAAGAGAAAAGAGAATCTACCCCCACTTTGGCTACTATTTTATCTAATTCAACATCGTAGTTTAGTCCTGAAATCTTATAGTTTTTCCCATCCTTGGTAGCTATTACAGCATTTGTTTTCCAGTCAGGAAATAGATATTTCGAACCTTTAATTTTAACATTTTCTGTATTCGCAGACATTGTGTAAATACCAAGTCCCCTTTGTTCATAACCAGAAGAACTGTTTAAACCAGTACTTTGACAATAAGCATTGGTTCCTAGAAAAATCCAAAAAAAAACTATTATTCTTCTAATAATAAAAATGTCGTTTCTTCCCGTGATATGGGAAGAAACGACATTTTTCAGCTTACTTTTACTTAAACTATTCTCCAGAACCATCTTTTTTATCCTCGTTTTCAGTTGGTGTTTCTGATTCTGATTCTGGTTTTGCTTCAGCTTTAGGAGTTTCTTCGACTTCTGGAGCCGTTTCCATTTTTACTTCTTCGGCTTGAGACTCTTCAGCTTTGG
>CAJQMW010000162.1 GCA_905479535.1 uncultured Maribacter sp.
TATTTTATCGGAGATACGAATTCTGAACAAATTGGGGGCGTACGTCTAATAGGAACGGGACATTGGGTAACGAACAATTATTTCTACAATTTAAAGGGACAGGTTTTTAGAAGTCCACTTGCTGTGATGAACGGAATTCCAAAATCACCATTGAATCGATATATACAGGTAACGGATGTTGTAGTGGCTTATAATTCTTGGATCAATTGTACCTCGCCTTGGCAATTTGGGGTTGGATCCAACGTTGATCAAAAGGATGTGTTGCCCGCTTCTGAAATAAGGTCGGAAAGACCTATACGTACTGTGGTGGCGAATAACCTTATTTACAATGAAAAGGGAGACGAGCAACCTATTGTTGCCCATGATTCATTGGATGGAATCACTTTCAAAAGCAATTTGATTAACAATCAAGGTATCACGTTCAAACATGATTCAGTTTTAATGCAAGAGGATTTTTCTCTTTCAGAACTAGAGGACAACATTTTTATTCCAACAAACAACTTACCTGATTTTGAATTATATAATGGTTTCGAGTTTGACTTAATAACAGAGGATTTGTTCGGTAATTCACGGGCAAACAAGAATACAGTCGGAGCCATCGCTGGAGAACCGGTCGAAAAGATTAATAGTATGGACATGTCCCAATACGGTCCAGATTGGTATCCCATGGAATCAACTGAAGAGCGCAGTATTCAAAGCCACTCCGTCGGCTCTACGACAGAATTACAAACTGCAATTCAAGAAGCAGCTAGTGGCGACACCATCCTATTGACAGCAGACCGATACGACTTGATGTCCTCCTTAAAAATTGATAAAAAGCTAACTATAAAATCCGCTGACACCACTAAAAAAGTTGTCATTCAATACAATGGTTCGGCGGAAACACCAGCTTTTGAAATGAACCCCAAGGGTGAGCTTGTTTTGATATCCGTTGCCTTGGGTGGGAATGAAGAAAACTACGCATTTGCCAGTTTGAAAGAAAACATGTCCAGTCTTTACAATCTGGAAGTTATAGATTCAGAAATATCCAACTTTGATTATGTCCTGAAAGGGTACAAACACTCCTTTTCTGAATATATCAGGCTAAAATCTACACTAATAAAAAATTGTAACAACGGCCTTGAGCTTTCCGCCGAAGATGATGACCGGGGAGAATATAATGCGGAGAACATGATTGTTGCCGACTGTAGGTTCGAAAATATCAACAAAAATGTCATTGACTACTACCGGGGCGGGTATGATGAATCTACGGTAGGTGGTAATCTGATAGTGACTAAGAGTACTTTTACACGATGTGGAGCTCAAGAGGAAGACGGAATTCTGATCAATACCTACGGTATCATCAATGTAAATCTTTCAGGCAACAGATTCATTGACAATAATGTGAAAATGGTAGCACGGCTTTGGGGTGCCAAGAACAATTCACATTTTGATAATAGTATTGAAAATTCAGGGAAGCTGGTTATAGAGGAAAATCTACCGCTTAAGCTAATGTATTAGAAGTTCAGCTTGGACCCACCTTAGGGGAAGAAATCATCCACCATACGAGATGGTAACCTTTGAGCGGGGCAAATATGACAAATTGACCAGACGTGTGATTTTAGTCCTGCCTGAAAACGCAATTAATCAGGATGAATCAAATTTTAATAATTACATCATGAATATACCGCAGTTTTTATACAAGAAGGTCATAGGTTTCTATTTCGCCCTATTAATAATCGTGGTATCATGTTCAAGTCCTTCCAAAATCGTTGTTCAGGATTTACAGATGCAAGTTCCATCGGACATGAATACATTTAGTGAAGAATTGCTGGTAGGAGAAATTGCGGATACAAAAATCGAGCATATCGGCTATGTCGGACCGATCAAGCAAACCATAAAGCCAACGGAGGGTAGCGTTACTATGTTCTTGTTCGTCAGCGGCAAAGGGAACATTTTTGCCGATTCGATTGCGCAGAGCCTTACGCCGGAATCGATTGCGATTCCCATGAACGAAATTAGCCAAGTACAGTTTGAGGTCGCTGAGGGCGAAGAACTACATTTCTTGCAGTTCACCAAAAAATTGTCGCCCCAAGACATTGTGGACCTGAAGAATTTCCCGGAAGAAAACAAATACGACCTCTTTTTTACCCGGTTCGTGGACAGCGAGCCCTATACTGAAAAAATAAAAAGTCCTAATACCGTTAGTCGAACGGTGCTGCCCGCCGATATTGTTCCCCGCGTTTCCCTTGGAACAGTTGAAGCTAAAGGTCCAGACGAGGTTGGTGCACATGAGCATCCTATGCTCGATCAACTCTTTTTAGGCCTGACTGATAATGACATTACGGTACATGCCGACGATGCATCGACCGAGTTTAAAGCATATTCATTGTTGCATATTCCTATTGGTTCTAGCCATTGGGTAACTGTTGATGAGAACAAAAAGATGAACTATATGTGGATGGATTTTTTCCTTACCAAAGAGGGACAAGAATGGCTAAAAACACACAAACCAACAAGTACCAATAAAAAAGATTAACCGTAAATGGGCATTCGACCCATCTAAGAAAAGAAGTATAGCATGCCTAAAAAAGTAATCACATTTGGCGAAGT
>CAJQMW010000163.1 GCA_905479535.1 uncultured Maribacter sp.
GATGAGTCTGAGGCTATAAGCAGATTAATATTAGAAGAATGACTAGCGATTTTCTGTGGTTGAATATGTTGACGTGGAATAATTATTAGGTAGCACTGATTACTTACTCCTGTAAAACGGCCGATTTTTGAGACGCTTTTATCCAAACATAAAAACTATATTTAAGAGTGTCCTTTTCCTGGTCTTTTTTAATATTCCCGTTAGTTGACCTTTTAGGGGACTTAAATATCCTAGATATTGAAGATTAAAGCGTCTAAGGGCTGGGATGTTTTTACAGAAAAGCATTCTGTAATTAGTGAAGAACTATCAAAGTAAACCAATATGAATCAAATATTATCAAGCTTAATTTAAAACCGGTTTTGCGTGCAAATTGCGTGCAAATGAAAAAAGCTTCAAAAGTCAAAAACCCTTGAAGCCCTATAAAAATTGGTGGAGAATACCGGAGTCGAACCGGTGACCTCTTGCCTGCCAGGCAAGCGCTCTAGCCAGCTGAGCTAATCCCCCATTTTATGCGCATCAAAGGAAATACTTTTTAATAACCTATCAAAGCGCATTTTAATCTTTCTTGGCACTTAATATCAATACGGGAATTGGTGCTGAAAATTCCGATTTTAAAATTGTGCTTTTTTCCCAAAGCTTTTTGAAAAAACCTCTCTTTCGCCTAAACACACATAATAAATCAGGATGTTGCGATTGAAAGTGTTCTAGAACCCCTAGATATGTAGTGGCGTTCTCCGTAATGGTCAACTGGCAACTAATGTCCATCATTGCCGTATTCACTTTTAAATCGTCGTCTGAATAACCTGGTGTTTTGACCAACAGCAAATTCACTTTTGCCCTATGTTTGTTCACAATGGTAACCAACGGATCCAATATTCTTTTACGCTTAAGAATTCCGGATTTAAAGGCAACCAGCACCGTTCTAAAACTATTGTAAGCAGTGCCCTTAGGTACTACCAAGGTAGGGATATCGGTCTGTTTTATTATTCTACCGGAAGTATAGCCTAAATATAGTTCATCTTGGATATCGTTGCTACGCGGTGCTAATATGATCAAATCAATTCCTATTTCCTTATCAATATCATTAAGTCCATCTACCAATTCCCCATTATAGGTCACCGTTTTGATGGATACTTTTTTAGAATCGATTTTACCAATGACCGCTTTTAGGCGTTCTTTGCCGCTTTCAGCGATTTTATCCGAAACGTTGGCCAGTGTACCTGTCTTGGAAGTTGCACTAAATACTTCCATAACATATATATGCGCTGCAAAGTCATTTGCAAAATCCACTGCATATTGCAGTGTTTCGTGGGCATCTGCAGAAGTACCGATGGGAACAAGAATATTGGTCATAATAAAATTGTTAATTATTACTCTAAATTTACAATTAAAATAAACCCTTTTTATGGTTCAACAAGCAAAGATATCCGAAATTCCTGATATTCTTGCCATAACGGATTCCTGTAGAAGACATATGGACGCCCAGGGCATATTTCAATGGACCGATGATTATCCCTCCAAAGCACAATTTGAGATAGATATAGCAAGAAAGGAACTTTATACTTTAAAACTAGACAATCAATTAGTCGGGTGTATAGTACTTTCCACCCTTATGGATAAAGAATACAAAGAAGTAACGTGGTTGACCCCAAACGATAACAATATATATGTTCACCGCTTGGCCATTGATCCTACTCATAAAGGAAAAGGTTATGCTCAGGAATTAATGGATTTTGGGGAAAACTATGCCCTGACAAACGGCTATGCATCTGTTCGTTTGGATACCTTTAGCCAAAACGAACGCAACCAAAGATTTTATGAGCAAAGAGGATATCAAAAATTACAGAATATTTACTTCCCTAAACAAAGCGAGTATCCTTTTTACTGCTATGAACTAGTTTTTTAACCCAGGCTTTTTGAATACGACCATCAATTTTAAAAACATCAATAATCTTGCCATTCCTGCAACCATTGCTGGAATTGCAGAGCCGCTTTTGTCCATTACCGATACCGCCATCGTTGGGAATATTCCCGTGGACGGATTGGAATCCCTAGCCGCAGCGGGTATCGTAGGGTCTTTTTTATCGATGCTGATATGGATTTTAGGCCAGACCCGCAGTGCCATTTCCGCTATAATCTCGCAGTATCTTGGTGCTGGAAGGTTGGAGGAGGTAAAAACACTCCCAGCGCAGGCTATATTTCTGAACATCGGACTGAGTATTTTGATCCTCTTGTCCACCATTTTCATCGTTGAAGAAATTTTTCAACTATTGAACGCATCGGGTAAGATATTGGAGTACTGTATTAGTTATTACTCCATACGGGTTTGGGGATTTCCGCTTACCCTTTTTGCCTTTGCCGTTATGGGTATTTTCAGGGGTCTTCAAAATACGTATTGGCCTATGGTCATCGCCATTGTCGGAGCTGTTTTGAACGTCATTTTAGATTTTATCCTGGTCTATGGTATAGAAGGACTCGTAAATCCTTTATATCTGGACGGAGCCGCATACGCCAGCGTCATTGCCCAAGCAGTAATGGCCTTAATGGCATTTATACTGTTGGTCACCAAAACTAATATCAGTCTTAAACTTAGGTTCCCGGTGCATCCGGAATTGGGTCGTTTGATCGGTATGAGCCTAAACCTATTTGTTAGGGCCATTGCCTTGAATACAGCACTGATTCTAGCCGTTCGTGAAGCCACGGCACTTGGGGACAAATATATAGGCGCACATACGATAGCCATTAACATCTGGTTGTTCTCGGCTTTTTTTATCGATGGCTATGGAGCGGCAGGGAATATTATGGGCGGCAAACTTTTGGGAGCTAGGGATTATAACGGACTATGGCGTTTGGCCAAGAAAATTGTTCAATACGGTTTAATTGTAAGTTTGATACTCATGATAATCGGTTTTGTGTTTTATTATCCCGTGGGAAGCTTGTTTTCCAAAGAGACCATAGTGCTCAATACCTTTTACAGTATCTTTTTTATCATAATTCTGGGGCTTCCCATAAATACCATTGCATTTGTTCTGGATGGGCTCTTTAAAGGACTTGGGGAAATGAAATACTTAAGAAATACTTTATTGGTGGCGACCTTTCTAGGTTTTGTGCCAACGCTATTTTTAGGAATATACTTGGGTTGGGGCTTAATGGGAATATGGATCGCTTTTACCGTATGGATGATAATTAGGGGTGGAGCCTTAGTGTGGAAGTTCAGAAGAAAGTTTCGGCCATTATTGGCCTCCCCTAACCCCTCCCAAGGAGGGGAATACTAATGATTGCTATTTTTATTGACAAGAAAAATAGTGTTATC
>CAJQMW010000164.1 GCA_905479535.1 uncultured Maribacter sp.
GTGATAGTCGTCATGCGTGCCATTGAAATAAAAAATTATCGGGATGTTGTTCTTTGCAAAATTGTAGTGGTCACTTCTATAGTAAAATCGGTTGGGATCGTTCTCGTCGTTGTACGTATAATCCAATTCTAAATTGGCGTATTTTTTATTTACTTCTTCGGAGAGTTCGTGTAATTCTGTACTTAACTTGTCCGATCCGATTAGATAGATATAATTCCTATCGCCTTCACGCTTTGGATCAATTCTACCGATCATATCTATATTAAGGTTGGCTATGGTTTGATCCAAGGGAAATAGTGGAGCAACATCCGTATAATATTGTGAACCTAAAAGTCCCTTTTCTTCACCGGTAACATGAAGAAAAACGATGGAACGCTTTGGACCATTTCCTTCTTCCGCTGCCTTTTTAAATGCTTCGGCAATTTCCAACAACGCCACCGTTCCTGACCCGTCGTCATCGGCCCCGTTGTTAATTTCTCCACTAGATGATACTCCTATATGGTCTAAATGTGATGAAATAACGATGTACTCCTCCGGTTTTTCTGAACCTTTTACGATGGCCACAACATTTTCCGATTCCACGGCATCGTTCGAACTTTGAAAGTCCAAAGTTATTTTCATATCCAAGACCTTAGCAATACTATCATCATTAATATTAGGGAAAATTGCTTTTGCCAAAATATCATCAATGAAAATACTGGAGAAGTCACCATCTTTACCGTTCTTTAAACTCATTCGGCCACTATCGTTGGTTTTCATATAGTCAAACCTTCTTTTGAACCTACTAAAATTCTCTAGATCATAGTACAGAACTCCACTAGCACCTTTATCTACCGCTAATTGTATACGTTTGTTTAGCGACTCCGACATATTACTCCAAATAGAGGCTTTGTCAGATCCAGATAGTTTGTACGTTCCATCGGTATTTTTAGGTTCTCCCGATTTAACAAGGACTAATTTTCCTTTTAGATCTAAGCCCTCATAATCCGAATACTCTTCTTCCTCTATGCCATAACCCACATATACAACTTCATCAAAGACAGTATGGGCCGAATTAAAGGTTAAGACGTGCTCCCCGATTAAAAAATCTTGATCGTTAACCGTAAGTTTTCCAACAGGTAACTTAGTTATTTCCAAGGGTACATTCTGAAAATAATCACCATCCGATTTTGCCGCCGGTATATCTAATTTTTCATATTCCGCTTTTAAGTACGCTATAGCCTTTTTTTGGCCTGGCTCACCAGTTTCCCTTCCTTCAAAATCATCTGAAGCGTAGACGTACAAATGTTCCTTTAGTTCGTCTTCGGTAATCGTCTCTGCATAAGTCTCCGAAGAGATTTTAGGGGCTTTCTCTTGTACTTCAGGCTTGGTTACGGTCTTTTGCGAAGAATTACAGGCCCACGCTAGGCCAATAATAATAATCAGTGTTCTTTTCATCTTAATTTAGTCATCAAAATTTTCCAAAAATAAACAAAACAAATCTAGGTTTTAAGATCAGCATGAAGAATCGGCAACGATCTTCCATTTTCCATTAATCCTTTTAAAAATAATCAGAAAGGTTCCTTTGGCATCTCCAATCTCACGATATAGGTGATATTCTCCCATTACCCAATATGCATCTTTATGTATTTGGGAAATATCTGCTATGGTAAATTCTAGCTTGCCCGTGTGTGCCTTAGAAGGATATCTGACTTCATAATTATCCAAGGTATTTTGCCAACCTTTGCCGAGATTACCTCCACTATAAAATTTTAAGGAATCGGATTGCCAATAGCCTTCCATAAAACCATCAATATCGTTATTGGACCAGGCTTCTTGTTGTTTCATTAATACTGATTTTAGTTCGTTCCGATCACTAATTTCATCATTTGATACGTAACACGATGCGAGAACAGCTAATAGCGAAAGGAATATTAAGATCTTCATTCAATTTATTTTTGATGTGGTTAATATACAAAGGATTACTTCGTCCACATAGTTACAGATTTATTCGTAAATTTTAAAATTCAAATAATAAAGCTTTGTCGGTGGCCCAAAAATACTGTTGACTGAGTTTTAAAAAGACCTATACCCTATAGGGGATATCATTTGGATTTTACATATTGCTCCAAATAAAAAATTCAGTATTAAAATATAAGTTATGTTGGTAAAAGATTTAGCGAAATACCACGGTCTAGTCTCTAATTTGTTCAAACTACCTAAAACCAAAGAGGAATGGGAACCCTATCGTCTAACAGCGGAGCAGGTACAACATTTTCACGAGTTCGGTTATTTAAGTGGCGTTAAAATGTTGGATGAAACTCAAATCGAACAATTGAAGCAAGAAATGGAGGATATCATTAATCCCGATCATCCTGGCCATCATCTATTTTATGAATTCCATAGTAATGAATCTAGCGATTCGGATGCCATTCTATTCCACTCTTTGGGGCATTGGAGAATAACCGAAGGTTTTCATGACATACTTTGGAATCCGGCCTTCATCATGGCCGCCCATCAATTATTGGAAAATAAGCCCGTACGCTTTTGGCATGATCAACTCTTTTATAAGCCTGCAAAACATGGTGGTGTTGTGGCATGGCATCAAGATTATTCCTACTGGACCAGAACCGTGGCCATGCAACATTTGACCTGTTGGACGGGTTTAGACGATGCTGACCAAGAAAATGGTTGCCTGCATTACATACCAAAAAGTCATAAATGGGGCCTTTTGAATGCACCTGAGCTAGCTGGTG
>CAJQMW010000165.1 GCA_905479535.1 uncultured Maribacter sp.
AAACCTCCTTTGTAAAATATAGTGATCCGATACTGTCCAAGGCCTTTGCAAACTCATTACCGAAAAGGGTGTTCAAATCCTCATAGTTTTCCTTGGGCATAATTGGGTTCAGGGAGCCATTTGTCTTCATCGGTTCAAAGAAATAGGTACTCTGTGAACCCATTTCATGAAAATCTGTCACTACATTTGGATACCATTGATGGTACCATTTTAGTTTTCCCCTACTCTCTGGATTTATGGCCAGTAACCAATCCCGGTTTAAATCAAACCAATAGTGGTTTGTTCTTCCCCCGGGCCAATATTCGTTATGCTCCGCATCTTGTGGGTCAGCTACTTCTGGCGAACCTTGATAGGAATTGGCCCATTGGGTGTGACGGTCCCGACCATCAGGATTAATGGTCGGATCAATAAAAATTACTGCATTATTCAAATAGTTCAAGATTTCCGGATTTTCGGATGCTGTGAACGTATACGCTGTCAGCAATGCTGCTTCTGAGCTTGAGGGCTCGTTACCATGTACATTATAGGCGAGATTGATGAAAATTGGAATTTCCCCATAATTAGAGACCGATTTTGACGGATCTGTGAAGGCCAAATGTGATTCCTTTATTTTCTCAAGATTAGTAAGGTTTTGCGGACTCGTAACAGTTAGTATCACCAGTTTTCGCCCTTCATGGGTTTTTCCATAATAGTGAATGGAAGCCCTATCGGATACTTCCGCTAATTTTTCCAAATAGGCCACGATTAAATCATGGCGCGTATGATGTTCCCCAATACCGTAACCTAGGAAAGCTTCCGGAGAGGGAATTTCAGCATTGAAGGGTTTATATTTTTGAAAGAAATAGTCTTGTCCGTACGTTGTAGTTAAGGTAAGAAAAAAGAGAACGAGTAATTTTTTGAGCATCGAACGGTTTATTTTGAATTAGCCGTTTAAATATAAGTATTCTCAAAAGAAAAAATATGTGGATGAACTACTTTATATGCCCTAAATCAATTTGCTAAAAATTATGCGGTTTTTTAAGCAACCGGAGATAGTTGCTGTTTTACTTCCCTAAATTTAATGATATAGTTCGTACCCTTTTTACTGTTATCTCTTTGGATAGTCCCTTTTAATTGCCTGGTTAGGTTATAGATAAGTTTTAGACCTAGGGATTTTGTGTTCTTGTAGGTAACATTGTCTGGATAACCCACACCGTTATCACCAATGTTCAATGTGTATTGCTTGTCTATTTCTTTTTTTAGGGCGATATAAATTTCACCTTCCTCTTCGTCCGCAAAACCGTATTTTAAGGCGTTGGTTACGGCCTCGTTAATCAAAAGTCCCAAGGGTATGGCCGTATCTATTCCTAATTTTATTTCCGGAATTTCAATCTTCAAATTGACTTTACTATCCAATCCTTTGATGGAACGGATTAAATATTCGCTTAACTCCTGTACGTAAGATTTGTATTCAATATGGGCAATGTCTTTCCTCATATATAACATTTCATGAACCATAGCCATTGAGATGACCCTATTTTGAGTACTCTTCAATAACGCTTTCATTCTGGCCTCCTCCACATTTCTGGATTGGAGGCTTAATAAACTGGAAACGGTCTGTAGATTATTTTTTACCCTGTGATGCACTTCTTTCAACAAGGTTTCCTTTTCATCCATTTGTAGCATTAATGCCTTTTTAGATTTATAGAGGGCATTGTGGGTTTTCAACAAAGTTTTTCCAAAGATGTTCCCTAGTAGATATACAGAAAAGAGCACGGAGAACAGGTTGAAGAGGTTCTGGGACGATGCCGGTACTACATTGTAGGTCAAAGAAAAATCCGGAAGACTTTGTGAAAATATTAGAATGACCAAAAAGAATATGAGGTTCAAATAAATCTGACCGTATTTTTTCGTTGTAACGTATCCTGCAAAAACAATCAGGGCCAAGGTGAAAATAAAGGGGCTACTAATACCCCCACTGTACAAGGTAATGATCAACGCACTTACCAAAGCCATGATAGAAGAAATATTGTAAGTAGACGTAAGGCTATTGTGCCTTTTAAAAACTACGGTATTCAAAAGGTTTAATATCCCGAAGATGACAAAAACAAAAGGGATTATTTGAGTAATGTCCAATATGAAAAAACAGGCTATGCCAAATAAGATAGCTAGGACACTTGCTACATAGTTAACTTTTAATACCAGCTTAATCCTATCCTTAAGTCGCTCTTGGTCGATATTGAAATCGTTCATAAAATCAGATTAGTTACTAGGTTTAAGGAACGTTTAGTCCTGTAAAGCTAATTATGTTTTAATCATAAATCCAAATACTTTATAAAAAGTTAAAAACAAATGGATTACGGAGCACTCTTGAAAGTCGCCACAACCAAAAAAGGCATCCGAATGTGGATGCCTTTTTTTGAACTAAATCAATATTCTTAATCACTCGTCAATACCCACTCTCCCTTACTTATAAGGGGTTCAGCTTGTTTGTATTTGACCGTCTTGCTTTCTCCGGACATCACATTTTTAATGGTCACGCGCTCGTTCCTACCAATTTTCGGCTGCTCCCTAACTATGGTCTCGGTCACTGACGGACGTTGTCCTTGCGTTTGTCCAGCTGCCCTGTTCCTTGCAGCTAATTCGTCACTGTTCGGAATTTCTTCCTTCGAGGTTTGAAGGTTCTCCTTTCTGCGCTTTTC
>CAJQMW010000166.1 GCA_905479535.1 uncultured Maribacter sp.
ACATGGAACTGTTCAATAAATGCATCACCCCGTGAAATTTGGTCTTAAACGGAATGTTTTTGGCAGTGATGACGCTCCAGACCGTTTTTCTAAAGTTTTCGGCACCACCTTTGTTCCAACGGAATTGTTGTCAACGGGCAGCACTTATGACCACGGGAAGCTCGGCAGGAGTCTCCACATCCTCCAAATACTTGAATTTCCAATTTTTTAATTGGGCTCTGTAACTTAAATCTAAATCCTCCGTAAGTGTATCGCCTTCCCAATTACCGGCATCCAAGATGCAGTCTTTTCTCCAGATTCCGGCCGTTCCGTTAAAATTGATAAAGTGTCCTTTGGTATTTCTTCCTACTTGCTCCAAGGTAAAGTGGGCATCCAGGGCGAAAGCCTGTATTCTAGTAAGTGTGGAGTATTCACGGTTGATATGTCCCCAACGGGTCTGCACCACCCCAATTTCTTCATCTTTAAAATAGATGACGGTTTTCTTTAACCAATCCGAAGATGGTAGGAAGTCCGCATCAAAAATGGCGATAAAATCCCCTTTGGCGATTTTAAGGCCTTCCTTAAGCGCTCCCGCTTTAAAACCGCTACGGTTTTCACGGCGTATGTGTTGTATGTCCAATCCGGCTTCTTGAAGCTCGGTAATTCTAGTGGCCGTTACATTCACAGAATCATCTGTAGAATCGTCCAATACCTGAATCTCGAGTTTACTTTTTGGGTATTCTATTTTGGCAATGTTCTCCAACAAACGCTCCATCACATATTCCTCGTTGTAAACGGGAAGTTGTATGGTGACGAATGGAATTTCCTTCGGATCTAGAAGATTGAACTTGGGAGCGGTCTGGTTCTGTCTTTTCTGACCCAGATAATTCACCAAAAGGTTCAGTTGCGCCAAGCTATAAAAGAAAATCAATAGCAGTGAAATACTGTAAATCGCAATGATAACGTAAGCAATAGTAAGTCCCATATTATTTAACGCTGTATTTGAATATCCAACCCAATATTTTTATGCCGGCAAATATACTACCTTTTACCGTACCGGACACTTTAGAAACACCAATTCTTTTTTTGTAACGTACTGGTACTTCGGTATATGTCATTTTTTTTCGTAAAACTTTCAGTTGCATCTCCACCGTCCATCCATAGGTTTTATCCTCCATCCCCAATTCTTTGAGCTTTTCGTATTTAATGGCCCTAAAAGGACCTAAATCCGTAAATTTTGCACCAAAAAACAAACGCATCAAAAAAGTCGCCAACCAATTGCCAAAAACTTGCTGCGGCGTCATTGATCCTTCTTCCCGTAAACTTTTTCTTCTGGCCCCAACGACAAAATCAATATCGTTTTCCAAAATGGGGGCTACTACCTTATCCAACTCCTCGGGATAATCTGAATAGTCTCCGTCAATAAATACGATAATATCCGGTGGTTTGGATTGTTTGGCCACATGATCTAATCCACGAAGACAGGCATAACCATAACCCTTTCGGTTTTCCGTTAACACGGTAGCTCCAGCGTTAGCGGCATTGCGGACGGTTTCATCCGACGAATTATTGTTAACAACTATTATTTCGGAAACCGATTTTGGAAGCTCTTTAATTACTTCCGCAATAGAATCTGCTTCATTAAATGCCGGGATGATAACTTTAATATCCGTCATTACTTTAAATCGGATATACTATTTTCCTTTTTGAATGCATCAAAATTGCTCCACTCCTTAATTTTTTCTCCATTGCTATATTTCTCCGCGGATATTAGTTTTTCATCTTCATATTTAAGGCAGTATCCGTTTTTAACGCTCATATTCAATTGACACTTGTGGTTAATGCGTCCTTTGTTATCATAGTACAGCCTCCAGTTTATCTGTTCCCCCTTTTCGTAATGCCCTTCTTTGGTGCGTATGCGGTTTTTATCGAAGAAATACCAGTATCCGTCTTCTTTGCCATAGGCGAAAGGCCCCTGACTGGCTATCTTTCCATTTTCATGATAAAACTTCCAATAATCGGTTTTTACATTGTAACGCAACCAACCTTCGGATTTTAATTTACCATTATCGTAATAGGTTCGATCATAGGTCTTATCCTCGGACGGATTTCCAAGGATTAATAAAACCATGAAGACGAATAGTTTAAGATACATCGTTATCCTATACTTTTAGATTTTGTCGAGGTTATGGGTTGGAACTAACATAGTGAATTGGAAAGGTTATTTGGCTAAATTAAAACACGGTATCGGTCTAAGCTTGTCGAAGACCTAATTCTATTGTTAGGATGGCCATATTCCGTGTAATTCTGTGAGAATTCAATTAAATCTTGCCAATTCTCTTGAATCGGTGCATCTTTCTTTTTATGTGACCAACCTTTTATTTGCTTTTCAATTTTTATGGCTTCTGAAGGATTGGTGCATTGTAAATACCATTTTAAAAATACTGGCCTGCGTGAATAAGTGTAACTATCTTTTCTATTACCGGACTGATGTTGCTCAAGTCTTCTTTCCAAATCATTAGTCATTCCAGTATAAAATGTCCCGTCGGAGCAAAATAGAATGTAGATAAAATAGAATTTCATTTTTCAAATTTAAATAAATGTGCCTCGACAAGCTCGGCATGACAGTATAGTTTTGATGTTTTCTTCTACCAAATTGGAACACGGTTGTCAGTCTGAGCTTGTCGAAGACCTACTTTTTATTGACCAGTTCCATAAGATTCACATCGTTACCCAACAAAACCTCGGTTGGGTTTATACGCCCTTCCAATGGACCGTTTTCCAGTTTAAGTACGCCCCGTGGACAAACCGCTGAGCAAATGCCACAACCTACGCAGCTTGATCTAACTATGTTTTCCCCTTTTTGGGCATAGGCACGTACATCTATCCCCATTTCGCAGTAGGTAGAA
>CAJQMW010000167.1 GCA_905479535.1 uncultured Maribacter sp.
ACTATAGCGGAAAAGAGTTTTCAGGGATTATCGAAGAAGTTGGATTTAGCGCTTATTTCAAACAACAACGTTTGCATATAGCTCAGGTCACGAATGTGTTTTTTCCAGAGACCATGAACATTAATCGAAGAATTGATGCCAATTTGGATGTGGATGTGGATTTTGGAGGTTTTAAAGCCTTTACGGCACTTCGCTTAGCGGAAAACTCCAAGTTGACTGTCGGCGCAGATTACCTGAGGGAGCATCGTTTTGGAACTAAAAGGGAATTGGTAGTCGATATTTTCAACCCCATGGGGGTACAGGTAAATCAAGTAGCTCCGCCACCGGGTCAAATTCAACCCGATAGCTATGCTACCTCCATTGGATTTTTTGCCGTAGAAGAATGGAAGGTCAGTGATGCATTTGATTTGTTAATCGCCTTGCGGTATGACAATGTAAAGAACGAAATTGAACGTGAGCCGTTTTTTATTCCCGAGATAGCAGACTTATATAATGACGATAACATTTCGGATAATAATAGTGCTCTCACAGGAAACATTGGTGCCAAAATCCGTGCCTCTGAAAAATCAGATTTCTCTATCAATTTAGCGAATTCCTTTAGAGGCCCCGACTTATTTTCTAAGTACAATTTTGCCGACGGCGTAATACCTAATCCTGATCTTGGACCAGAAAAAGGAGTGTTTTACGAATTGGGTTATGCGTTCGATAGTGACAAGTTCGACCTTAATCTAAATTTTTACCAAAACTTCGTAAACGATCTGTACGTGCCGGTAAGCGTAGATTTTCAGGGCACGCCTAATATCCAAAATCAAGCTGTGGGAGAAGCACGGTTAACCGGCTTTGAGTATCAATTGAGCTACTCCATTGGGAAATTGTCCAATATCTTCTGGAGTGGATCCTATATCAGAGGTAAAAATGAGATTACAGATGATGATTTGGCTTTTATGCCAGCCGACCAAAATATAATAGGTTTTCAAATTCGAAATTATAGCGATACCTTTTTCGGACGTGTGGAGAGTATTATTACCTCCAAACAGTCTCGGCCTGCTCCAACTGAAAGAGAGACAGATGCCTATTCTTTAATTAATATTATCGCAGGGGTTAATCTACATAAGGCCTTCCCGAAATTTCCGTATTCAAAGTTTGTGCTATCTGTGGACAACTTGACCGACAAAGAATATCAAAGTCATGTATTCAGAGGTACGCCGGGAAATCAAACGCGCTTTTTTGCGCCTGGTCGCAGTATTAACGCGCAACTAATAGTTCGACTGGGAGTTGCCGGAAAGCATTAGACAAATTCAATGAGCGGTACGAAGCAAAAAATATTAAACGCTGCTATCAAACTCTTTAATGAAAAGGGATTGGTCAATATTCGCCTGCAACAAATCGCCGACGAATCGGGTATCAGTGTGGGAAATCTTGCGTACCATTATTACAGCAAAAAAGCTATAATTCAAGCTATAGACGCAGAATTGGGAAATGAACTGGAGTTGTTATTATCCGTTGACCAAAATTTTCCATCCCTCATTGACTTTGACAATCATTTAGGTCGTTATTTTTTTGTACTCAATCAGTACTCCTTTTATTTCTTAGATCTCCTTGAAATGGAAAGGGCCTATCCAAAAATGCATGCAAAACGTGTAACCTATTTGGAGAAAATGATCGTACAAATAGAAGAATGGTTGCGGTTAAATTCGGAAAAAAGCATCTTAAAACCTGAACAATTAGATAGGCAATACCTGCATACAGCAGAATCAATTTGGATGATTATTACATTTTGGCTTACGCAGCGTCAGGTTCGTGGAAAAACTGAAATTGGTGAGGGGCATTTTAAGGAATTTATTTGGAATCAATTGGTCCCCTTGCTTACCAAAGCCGGTTGGATGGAATTCGAAGCCGTAATACTGCCTCAATTAAAGTTTTATTCGGACGACTCTATCTCGCTTGATTTCCGTAAATTAACCTAATCTTAAATCCATATTCATGTGTTTGGCCGTACCCGGAAAAATTATAGGTTTCGAGGATAAAATAGAAAGTGTTTTCAGAATTGGCAAAGTGTCCTTTGATGGTATTATAAAAAAAATCAATTTAGGCCTTGTTCCTGAGGCCGTGGAAGGCGACTATGTGCTAGTTCATGTTGGTGTAGCAATGAGTGTAGTTGATGAGGAGGAAGCGAAACGTACCATGGATTTTCTGCTAGGAACCGATGAACTAGATGATATCCGTCCAGATGACGAATAAGAATACCAAACTCAAATTGTAATGAAAATAGCTATAGCCGGTAAAGGTGGCGTAGGCAAAACCACAATTAGTGGTACACTTTGCCGTATTTTCGGAGCCAAAGGCGATACTGTACTCGCTATTGATGGTGACCCCAACCCCAACCTCTCTATTGTTTTGGGTATTGACAAATCTGACGCGGGTCCGCCGAATTTAAGCACCGATATTATTGAGAGAGTAGAGACCGAAGATGGGAAATGGAAATTTCAGGTCAAAATCCCCTTTCAAGAAGTTTTGGATACGTACGGACAAAAGGTGACGGAGAATGTAACTTTGCTAATGGTTGGAAAACCCGAAAAGGCAGGTACGGGATGCATGTGTGGTTCACATACCGTAGTTCGCGAATTGGTAAACGCGGCCTTAACCTCTGAAAAAGGCCAAATTATGGTTCTGGATACAGAGGCATCCCTAGAACACATGAAACGGGGAACCTCTAAATATGTTGATAAAATATATACTGTGGTCGAACCCTATTACAGATCCTTAGAGGCGGCATCGCGATTTGCTGAAATGGCGGAACAATTGGGTATTGGTCAAGTTGAGGCCATCGCCAATAAGATACGCACCAAAGAAGATGAAATGGCCATACGTGAGTACTGCGCTAAAATCAACCTTCCAATTGCGGCATTCGTTCCATTTGACGAACAGGTCATGGCTGCAGACTTGAAAGGAATGTCCGTTATCGATTTTGACCCTGAGGCCAAAGTAGTAAAAGCCTTAGAAAAATTATGCGATTCTATTCTAGCCGGCTAGCTAAACCTAGTCTATTGATTTGCAGCAATTGACGAAGGACTTCTCCTATTGAAAAATCCGTCTGGTAATTCGCTGTTTAAGTTCACGTCTGAATACACATATTCGTCCATGACCTTGCCATTGGGCCAATACCTTGTCCAACGATGGCTGAAGGTAATGCCATCAACGTTTTTGTGGTCTGTCCAATATATTTCTTCGGGGCGGGTTTCCCCTTTATCGGACTTGTTATAATATTCAACTTTGTGAATCAATTTATCTTGAGGATCTACATAAAATCGCCAGCTATCCTTGCCCACTTTGGGGTCGTAAGATATATCTAGTAAAGTTGGCTCCTTACCGGAACCACCCAACATATTCAACTCCGCAATATTGAATCCCGTTGAGGCCAAACTCGCATTCACTCCTTTATCTTTTAGCTTAAACGGCATTGAAAACCGGAAAAATGCCATCGAAGAAGCACACTGAGGGTCGCAAAATTTAGAATCGCACATCATTCCTTCATCTTTGGCCGCAATCATTGGGTCTACTGTTTGATTGTCTTTGGTCGCCCAAAAACCTTCATCATCTTTTCCAACCACCACTTCACTATCATCATTTCCAACGGACTTCACCTGCAACTTTAGACCTTCTTTTCCTTTTTTGAAATAAAAGGTTTCTTCAGTAGACTTTAATAATTCACCAGTATCATCATATAAATTATGGGTACGTGTAAACTGCCCATGTTCAATGCTATTCCAAGTTTCGAGACCACCTGCAGCATCAACGATATCGTCAACAAATTCAACTCCAGTAGGTTCTCTCAAAAAGTTTTCCCATGCATATAATCCGCCGGCAATCAAGGCGAGTAGCAAGGCCCCTGCTGATAGTAGTTGCATGCGTTTTACGGTAATGGGTTTCACCAAATCTTTTACATGCATATTAAACCACCAAGGAATTTTTTCCTCGGATTGCTTCTTAACTTTTTTTGGGCTTTGAGTTGGTTTAACGTCCTGATTCATAATATATTATTTACCATATAAAGTTACAAAAATCCTATTTAAAAATAAATATTTTTGGTAGCAATTCTTATTCGAAAGTTGCCAGTTTTTTAGTGTTTAGCCAGCTTTGCAGGCGTTCCATTCCTTTAGGTATTGCATTTTCAACCACAGTGGTCATTCCGATAGCAAAGTCATCGTGTTCTGCCACCTCACAACCCAAGATATATACCTCATTGGGCAAAA
>CAJQMW010000168.1 GCA_905479535.1 uncultured Maribacter sp.
GGTCCTAACCAAAGGTTCCAATATAAATCCTCCGGTTTTTTAGTTGGTTGCGGTTCCGGCATTTGACCTCCTTGTGGCCAGACCGGTCTATTCGTCCAAACTTGTACTTTGGAAACAGCCCCGATTTTATCTTCATCTATCCATTTTTGTACCATTTTGAGCAAAGGGTTGGACCCTCCTTGATTCCCCATTTGACTGACAATCTTATTGTTTCTGGCCATTTCGGTGAGTATTCTCGCTTCCCTAATGTTATGGGTCATCGGCTTTTGAACGTATACGTGAATGCCCCTTTCCATAGCCCATTTTGCTGCGGGACCATGTACATGATCAGGGGTAGAGATGGTTACTGCATCAATGTTTTTCTTTTTATCCAGCATCACCCTAAAATCATTGTATAGTTTTGCTTTTGGAAATGCTTCTAGAGAACGGGAAGCCGACCCTGAAAAATCCACGTCACACAATGCTGAAACCTTTTCGCGTCCGGATACCGAAGCGTTCATGATATCACTTGCGCCCTTTCCTCCAGCACCTATGGCGGCGAGGTTAAGGCGATCACTAGGGGCAATATAGCCTGGGCCACCTAAAACATGTCGTGGTACGAGAAATATGGAAGAAGCGATCGCTGAAGTTTTAACAAATGACCTTCTGGAAATTACCGACTTGCTCTTGGTATTTTTTTTCATTGGTATTGGTTTTATATGCGTTTATAATGGATATCCATCCAAATTAGGCAATTTTGTAAATAGAACTCGTCTTGAGTTGTTCTTTTACCTGCAATTTTCACATTTTGCACCCTAATTTTGTCTTTTTCTCCCACCGTAGCTAAGGCTATGCTGCTCAAAAAAACCTCCATTAGGGCACAAAAGCCGAAAAATCTCGGTTCCAAACAGCAACTCAAGACGAGTTCATAGTCTCAAAAATAATTTCGCACAGAAATGTACTTCCTGTATTTTTTACTTGAAATTTTCTTCGGACTACACAAGCGTTTTATTTTTGTTCATCATAAGCTCGAAAAACTCTACCATCAAAGAAAACGTGATGGCAAAATAAAGGTACCCCTTCGGAATAGTGCCCGCTTCGTTTCCAAATACAATGAGGTGGCTTAGGTATGCGGATTCCGCAATAAGCATAAAACCGATTAAAATGAGGAACAAAAGTCCCAGAATTTGGATAGAAGGGTGCCTATTAACAAAATCACCAACAGGATTGGCAAAAAGCATCATAACAATAACGGAAATGACTACTGCGACGATCATTAACATTAGAGCATCTGGGATTAGGGGAGATGCCGTTCGTCATTCCTATTGCGGTTAGAATAGAATCAAAAGAAAACACAATATCGATTACCGTAATTTGAATAATGGCCCGAGTGAGGGTAGTGCCTCGTGCTTTTTTGACCTTGCGCTCATCATGACCTCTGTCCTCTACTTTTTCGTGAATTTCTTTAATCTAGACAATTCCCCGGATGGCTCTGCCTCCTTTCCGATTTTACCTCCCTTCTTGCATCCGACGAGCGTAGCGAGAGGAATGCACAAGGTCGGAACTGGCATTTTCGCCCCCGAATGGTCGGGGCTGGGTGAGGCAAAATACAATCCCGCACATGCGGGACGGTTTTTGGCCCCAAGGCCAAAATGAAACCGGCGAAATACCCCTATGGCTTGCCTCGGGGATAGTCGGTTACAAGAAATTTTTTATTGCTCTTGTACAAAAGGAACAGGCCTCCCGCAACTAGGATGAAGCCCTGCCAGCTTATGCCACCTGTTATCCAATTGGTATCCAACACCCAAAACGGTTTTTTCATTGCGGTTAGCCACGATATTCCGAAAAGAAGAACGATACGCATGACCATGGCTGAAACCAGTCCTATGTTTGTAGCTTTTTACGTTGCCCTTTTTCTGGCTTTACTGCCGCTATGGAGATGAATATGAATCTATGCCCAGAACTATTTCTAAGAAAGTAAGGGTTGGTAACGTAATCCAAGCACCTGGACTTGTGAAGATTTCAAACATGATTAGTCGATTTTATACGCGGTTCCTGTTTTCACGATCAATTTTTTATTCGGGTCTTTAACCGCACTTTTATATTGGAAGGTATATGAACTATCTGTAGTGCTGATAATCTTATATTGAATGGCCACTTTGCTGTCCATGTCCTGCAGGACGAACTCACAATCATTGAACCACCGTACCGTGGCACTGTCAATTCTATCTTCGTAGTAGTCGACGCTATAAGATTCATCTCGCACAAAACGGCCTGTTTTCAAGGTGTCCCCGATTTCATAATTAAATTTGAAAGTTCCGGTACGATACTTACCGCATTCTCTTTCTGGCAGATAACAAGATTGTAATAGGAATAAGACTAAACCAGCGAGGAAATATTTTCTGAACATCTATGCAAAATAATCAAAATAGGATTTATGCCGAATGCTTTGACCGGAAATCTTTGGCCCAAAGATTATTATTGTTCCGTGAAGGACCTGAAGGTTCCATCTTTATAAAAAATGACGATCCGATCTACGGATTCTTTCGAACCGCGTGCTAAATCATTCTTAGATATATCTCTGTTGGTGTTGGATGGATTTTTTTTCTCTTCATGCTTTTCGATTTGGGAAGGAAAAACACCTCTACCATATAAGAGCCAGTAGAGGTCAACTTCTGGGAAAGCATGATCAGCTTTAAGTATAAAATCTAAACTGGGCTTGTTTCTACCGTTCAGTAAATGGGAGAGGCTAGAGCGCTGTACATTAATTTTATCCGCAAAAACC
>CAJQMW010000169.1 GCA_905479535.1 uncultured Maribacter sp.
CCGGATTTCCAAATAGAAGTATTATAAAAACTAAAGAAATGACCCCACATACTAGACTGACAATTGATAGTCTTTTATATGGTTTCAAATTGCGCAAAGAAAAGGATAGCCCCAAAATACAAAAGGGAACGACCAAATAAGTAAGAGTCCCCGCAGTATTATGTATAAACTGTGATAGACTGGGATTTTCAGGATCCATAACACAACCTATATCACATGGGAAAATTCCTGTTAGTAAAGTCCCTATTCCGTAAAAAACTGCAAAAATGAAAAACCAAACTCTTGTACCTGAACGTTTTGGAAAACATTTCGCCGTAACTATTCCAAAGAAGAACAGAAAGATCCCACTTATGATAAAAAAATATTGCCATATAACGGCATTGGGCATTCCCGTAGCATAGCTTTCACTTATATATTGGTTGATGGGATTATACCCTTCAATTCCGAGACCACCCAGAATACTAGCTACGGTAAAAAGAAAAGCTCCAAAGATACCAGACCAAAAAGAAAATTGTTTTTTCAAAACAGCCTAAAATTAGTTCACAATCGCCATTTTTTTTAAAAGAAACGAAGCGTTCATGTTCTGACAAATCCCCTCTTTAAATTTATAGTCAAAATGGAGCTCATCGTTTACGATTTCAGCATCAAAATAGTGATTTTTAACTTGGGGGAGTTCCTTTGCCACATCACATAGGCTCAGATCATGGGTAGCAATAATTCCGGTCGCTTTTGAAGCTACTAGACGTTCAACAAATTTCCGCGAGCCTTTGGCCTTATCAATGCTATTGGTCCCTTTAAGGATTTCGTCCAGAACTATAAAGTATTTATCCTGCTGTATTTCGTCAATGATGAACTTCAACCTTTTCAATTCCGAAAAGAAATAGGACTCATCGTCCGTAAGGGAATCCGTTGTACGCATACTCGTTATTAATTTAATTGGAACATAATCTACGGAGGTCGCACAAACGGGCAAGCCAATATTTGCCATAACTATTTGTAGGGATACGGTTCGTAGGAAGGTACTTTTCCCGGCCATATTTGCCCCGGTAATAATAAAGAACTCATCATTTTTAATTTCAAAATCGTTCAACACACTTTTTTTTGGGTCGAGCAAAGGATGTCCCGCTCCTTTAGATTTAAGCGTGCTACCATACTCTAAGATAGTTGGAAAAACGTAATCTGGATGATTAAAGGCAAAATTCCCCAAGCTATTGTAAGCATCAAAAAAAGCAATGGTATCGAACCATTTTTCGACTGAAGCTCCATGTTTCAGTATCCACTTCTCAACTTGATAACAATGGGACATCGTGCGCAGAAAGAAGCCATTGCCAAAAATCAAATAGACCAGATTATAACCCTTGTCCAAATTGTACAAGAGCTTCGAGAACCTTTTAATGACCTCGGAAGTTTTTTCCGCATTTGCCAGTATATCCTGCCTTTTGGCGTGCAGCCATGGCGAGGTAAATTCCGTGTTTTCGATTTGTGCCAATAGTTGGTTATATTGCTGAAAAGTACTTTGAATTTTTGACGCATTCTCCCCCAGTATCTTGATTTTTTTGCCGTAAATACTGGTAATGCCTAACCCAAAAACCCACCAAATGACCAATATGGACTCTGGAATAAGATCCATAAAATAGAGGATGAATAGTCCAATGGACAGTGCCGAAAAAAGCCAAGGGAGAACGTTCATAAATCTAGAAACAAATGGGCGGTACTCGGAAAGCCACTTCAGTATCGTTTCTGTACCAACTTTGGTCTTGGTCAGTGAAGCCACGGCCGAAAAGTTTTGCCGCCATTCGGGCTTGGCCGTCAACTCTTGTATCGTTGCCTGCTTTTCGGAAATGTTTTCGATCGAATTTTCGGTAAGTAATCCGGCGAACATTTTGCTGCCCTGTTGCAGTGCGGTGCGATTGGCATATTGGTAAAAAGAGCCTCTTCCAAAAAGGTCTATGTCCTGACTAAAATAATGATGTGGGTCTTTATAGGAATTTCCATTGGGAAGGTGATGAAAATTACGATTTAAAACGTCAATTTCAGTTTTGTTGATGTCGATAAGGGCCCTTAGTTTATCTCGCTCATACTGGAGATCGGTGTACTTGGCAACCAATAACAGAAATACGACAATGGTAACCAATATGATTCCCACTACGAGTCTTGTGTTGCCATAGGCCAAATATATTCCCCCCACGGACAAGCAAAAAACGAATAAGCGCACCATACTAAAAGCAAATAACCGCTTTTTGATGTTTGCCAGTTTTATCTGATTTTCTTCTATTCGAGAGCAATAGAAAGCTTTTGGGGTATTTATCAACTGCATGTGTATTTAAAGGAAACACAAAGATACTACTCAAAATGCTTTAGAGGGCGTCCAACGCTGACTTCAATTTTTTGGTGAATTTTGATACGACTAAATCATAGGAATGGTCAATAAGCTCAACAGTTAATTTAGGAGGTAATTGCTCAATAAATAGTGTGTTCCAATGCACCTTGCTCATGTGCCAACCCTCAATGATACCGTCGTACTCCTCCCTTAATTGAACAGCTCTTTCCGGGTCGCACTTCAAATTAATCTGACAAGGAATACGTTCCAGTCCACATAGCGCGAACATTTTTCCCATGATCTTGAAGACCAGGGTAGTTTTATCAAAAGGAAATTCTTCTGTAACGCCTTTTTTTGACAAGCAGTATTCCCTAAATTCCTCTACGTTCATTATTCCTAATTAATCCCTTTGGAATCATAGACGATAACCTTTGACCATAATCCGCTGGACTCCTCAATAAACAACTTATGTGGTGCTTCGTCTTGATACGCCTGTTGTGCCGCGGCAGAATCAAAAGTTACGATCAGGGAATAGGTGAACGAGCCATCTACCACGTCCCTACTGGCCCTTGGTGGCCTACCAATGAACTTGGTCTTGGCGTAAGCCGAAGTGTCCAAAAACTTTTGTAATGATTTTTCAAAAGCGGCCCGGTCTTGGGCGTCATCGGTATTATTCAACCAAAAGTATACGGTATGGGCAAAATTGGAATCAAATTCTTTCATTTCTTCTTGTTCTTGGCTTAATGCGGTCAATGTACAAAATAACATCAAAACGCTAGCTGCTACATATTTCATGTTTATCCATTTTCTATTTTTCGAATCTGTTCTTCACTTATTTGTAAGGCCGTATAATCTAATTTCCAGCCAATGGTCTCCACAATTTTCTCAATCAGCAAAACTGTTTGCAAAGCTTCTTTTCGAGCCGTTTCCATTAACCCACTTTCCGGTATTTTTTCCCTAATATGCTTTTTGGCCTCTTGGTTCAGACTGGTGAGATCGTTGGGGGTAAAAACATTGAAAAGGCCGCTTTTGATGTCATAAAATTCCAGCTCTGGCTCTATTGATAGTATCTCCGGTTGTGGGAAATTTGTTAGGATTATCTTCCTTTTTCCATCATCCGCATGCATCAATATTTTACTTAAATCATATCCAATCTGCGCTTTTGCCTTAATTACTATAAGTGCCTTTTTCTTGCTACTTACCAAGCTCATGAAATACTCCTTGGCATTTTCATACCTGTATATCTCAGCAAAATCACCTTCTACGGATATCAACTTGCAAACACTCTTGATTTTTTCCAATAAGACGGTAGATTGATGTGTTGTAAGCTCTTTGCTCTTCTTGCTCCTAAAAAAAGAAAACAGCCAATACATGCTTATGGCTCCTAAAATCAATCCTAAAAAAACTTCCAATATATTATCCATTCCAATGTCAAATTAACTACAAAATAGCCTCATTAAGCTCGTTCATTCTATGCCTTATTTCCTTGTGAAAAATTTCCGTAGCTAAGGCTATGCAAATTTTTCACGGCGTCATAAATCAAAAAAGCAACTTCGCTTTCCAAACGCCATTTTATCATCAATCTGACATACCTCTTATCTCACCCAAGTGGGTAAACTTAAAACCTTTTTCATATTTAAGCCCATAACCAAATATTCTATCCATTGATGCGTGGGCGAACAAAATCACGCCAACTAATTGCACTACAGGCAGGGACAAATACATGCCCAAAAAATAGAAGCCGAGGGCAATACCCCTATGATGAAATACATTATAGCACCATGCCCCCATCTTAAGGTTCACTAGATATCCTAACATCCCTAAATCCGGCACTAAGATAAGAATCAAAAACCACCACCACTCATAACCCAAAAGCCCGAACATAAAAATACCCAAAACAAATAGGGCCAACTCCTCCAACTTCAATAGTTCATTCATCCTTTTTAATTTTATAAAGTACAGGCCGGCTTGGACTTGCATCGTTCTCAA
>CAJQMW010000170.1 GCA_905479535.1 uncultured Maribacter sp.
AATCTACATAACCACTGGCAAAACAGGAACCATCGCTATACATGGACTCATTGAACATGGCCAAAGTAGGCTTTGTCCACCTAGAAGTTGGTTCACCACCCACTACCCTATCTTCGGTCTCATAGGAAAGGAATGGAACACCGGTGAAGAACATGGCCAAATCTGCCACTAAATCCCCACCGCCATTAAAACGGGTATCTACGATGACGCCTTTTTTATCCATAAACTTGCCCATCATTTCCTCATAAATAGTTCTGTAAGGGCCATCACTCATTCCCGGAATATGAACGTAACCTAGGATGCCTTTACTTTTTTCCAACACCTCTTTTTCGTTCTGTTCTACCCAACGCTTGTAGAGCAAATCGCCCTCATCATCTAGGGAAATGGGTTTCACTGTAATCTGTTTGCGTATTTTTTTATCATCCAAAATACCCAACAGCATGAATTGGTCCTTTTTTCTGTTCAGGTAACTGGCAATATCACGGGTAGGCAAAATGGTTTCTCCATCAATTTTCTCGATAACCATTCCCGGTTTTAGATTAAAGCTCGCCTTATCCAAGGGACCGCCTTTTATCACCTCAGCAATTTTTATCCCGTTACCAGTGTGATTATAGTCCATAAAAACACTTAAGGATGCTGTTTCATCTCCGTTATCTATATTATCACTATAGCGCCCCCCTGCATGGGAAACATTCAGTTCTCCCAAAAGTTCGGATACCATTTCCGCAAATTCATAGGAATTACCAATGTGCGGTAAGTATTTTTCATATTCGGTACGCATGGCTTTCCAGTCTATGCCATGGAAGTTGGAGTGATAAAAGATTCCGTTGGTACGTAGCCAAATATGGTCGAACATATATTCGCGCTCGGCATCCGCATCCAACACCATTTCGGCATTTAGTTTTACCGGCTCCTTTTTTCCTGCTTTTACATCAACCTTTGAAATTTTACCATCGGCCAATAGATAAAGATTCTCGTATTTCTTATCCCATTGTAAACTGCCTGATTTTGCACCTAGCTCCACTAACAATTTGGTGCTTTTTGTCCTGATCTCGGTTTCCCAGAGGTTAAGGTCATCCTCAAAACGTGTCAGATAGTAAAGCTTCTCCCCATCTTTGGAAAGGACCGCATCCGATAATCTGGAGGAATGTATGGTTAATCTGGATTTGCGATCGCGGACATCTTCAAAATCAAATTTTAAAGGTTTTACAGGTTCTTCTTTCTTTTCATCCGCTTTTTTCGTTTTCTTTTTATCGTCTTCATCTTCGGATTTGTCGTCCTCCTTTTTGTCGCCTTCTTCAATTAATTTCATCAAATCATATTCCTCCTTGGTCATATTAAATTTATCCCAGCCGTCTTTTGTAAGGAACATGCCATAGACATCAAACTCCGACTGGCCGCTGGTGGCGTAACTCTTAAGACCTTCCCTATTGGCAAACCAGATGATTTGATTGCCGTCATTGACCCATTTGGGAGCTATATCATAATACCCACTCTCGGTAAGGTTCATACGGGTCTTACCATCCGCTGAAATTAATAGGATTTCACTGTTGCTCAAAGTGACTCCCCATTGTACCAAAAGCCATTTGCTGTCCGGGCTCCATTGGTAATATTTATCCCCGTCCTGAAAGTGGAACAAGTCATTGGGCGTTAATAAGGTAGTCGTTTCGTTTGTCTTTAAGTTTTTGACCTTCAATGTTCTACGCCCTTCTATATAAGCAATCAAATTACCATCTGGAGAGAACTCGGGCAGGTATACATCTGTGTTAGATGTCAGTAACGTATCTTCCTCTACCAAGGTGGATGCGAAAAAATAAGGTTCCTCTTTTCTGGTTTTAGTCGATTTGAAAATCGTCCATTTTCCGTTACGTTCACTTGCGTAGGCGACCGATTTTCCATCGGGGATAAATTTCACGAAACGCTCTTGTTCCGGGGTATTGGTCAAACGTTTGGTCATGGCGCCATCCACAGAGGTAACGAAAACCTCTCCCCTGCTTACAAAAGCGATTTCTTTTCCATTAGGGGAAATATCCATCTCACGAACTCCCCCGTTGATGGAAACGTACTCAATAGCATTGGTAGCATCTTGTGTTCTTAGCAGAATTTCGACCTTAGTGGGTTCCGAACCTTCGGTAAACGTATAGAGTTCCCCGTCATAACTAAAGGCCATTTTCCCGTTTCCTATGCTTAAGAAACGAATGGGATGGGTCTTAAACTGTGTGAGTTGCTGTTTTTGTGACGGATTCTCCAAATCCAGTTTGTGTACGTTAAAAGAGCCGCTTTCCTCACTCAAATAAAAAATTGATTCTTCATTCGGAGCGTAGACCGGATTTCTATCCTCACCTTCAAAACTAGTTACCATCGTATGTTCCCCTGATGCCATATCATACTTCCAAATATCCCGTGTAATGGCAGATACATGATGTTTTCTAAACGTATCTTCATATCCTTTTTTGTCATGGTAGACCATCTGGGTTCCAGCAGCATTTACCTGGACATCTTCTGCGGGGACCGTAAGTACTTGCCCAATTCTACCCCCCTCAACGGATACGCTGTAGAGTTCTGGTTGACGGCTTATAGGGTACTGACGGTGTAATGCTGCATCCTGCCGAGCCGCACCGAACAGAACATTCTTATCGTCGGCGGAAAAAGTATAGGGTGTTTCGTCGGTACTGTGAAAAGTGAGTCGCCTTGCCGCACCCCCTTGAGCATCCATAATGTACACGTCAAAATTCCCAAATCGGTTTGATGCAAAGGCCAATTTTTTCCCATCCTTACTCCAGACTACATTATAATCGTGCGCTTTATGAAAGGTCAGCTGCTTGGCCGTACCTCCATTAGCCGGAACACTGTAGATGTCACCTTTATACGTAAATGCAATGGTATTGCCGTCTGGTGAGATAGAAGGATATCGCACCCATCGTGGATTAGTTTGTGCGGTAATCGAAAAAGAAAAAATGAGGGCAACAAATACTAAGAAGGACTTTTTCATAAAAATGGATAGCTTGAAAAAAATTAAAGAAGTGGAAGATAAGTAAATGGCACAATAGTACAAAGAGGAAATGTGTGCATGGAATTAATTTCTGGTCTGGTGTTTTGAGTCGGTAGATAGGTGATGGTCGATAGTCGATAGCCGATAGCCGATAGTCGATAGTCGATAGTCGATAGTCGATAGTCGATAGTCGATAGGAATGAAAAAAATATACCTCTAAACTCCTAACCCTATAAACTCATAAACTTATACCTATTTTTAGAGGAAGTAATCTGAGCGTAGCCAAAGAACAAACTAACTGATGACCGAAGAACAACAGTACTGGACAAAACGCTATGAGAACCAATCGACCGGTTGGGACATTGGATACCCTTCTACGCCTATTAAGGAGTACATAGATCAATTGGTAGATAAGACCATTTCCATATTGATTCCCGGAGCCGGAAATGCTTATGAGGCCGAATATATTTGGAAGCAAGGGTTTAAGAACGTCTTTGTTTTGGATATTTCCAACCATCCACTGCAAGCTTTTAAAGAAAGAAATCCTAATTTCCCTAGCACACAATTGATACAGGAAGACTTCTTCAAGCACTCGGGCACCTACGATTTAATTTTGGAGCAGACCTTTTTTTGCTCCTTGATACCTACCGATACCAATAGAAATTCCTATGCTAGGCATGCGGCCAAGCTTTTAAGACCTTACGGCAAGCTAGTGGGCGTTTGGTTCGATTTCCCGCTAACGGACGATTTCGAAACGCGTCCCTTTGGGGGGAACAAAGAGCTGTACTTGAGCTATTTAAATCTTTTTTTTAAAACCGAAACCTTTGAGCGATGCAACAATTCCATCACTCCACGACAGGGAAATGAATTATTCGGGATTTTTATAAAAAAGATTGATTAACTGGGTTTTGAACTGAACAAACCTCTTAAAAATCTGACCAATTTATACATCAGAAAAAAGAGTAAGCACAAAATACTACCGAAGCCAATCGGTATAATGGCCCCAAACGTAAATGCCGACCCCATCACCCACCCTAGAAAGTATTCTGATTTGTACAAGGGGAAAATAAAAGCCAGGAAGAATACAACCCCCATAATGTAATCGGTGATATCAATCCCATTCACAAAACACACTGAAATTGTTACGGCAAAAAGTAATCCACCTAAAAAACGAAGACCTGCTTTTTGAATGGTTTCATTCTCATGATCTCCATCAATACG
>CAJQMW010000171.1 GCA_905479535.1 uncultured Maribacter sp.
TCTTTGACCACCTTACCCCTTTTACTTTCTAAATAGTCCTCAAATTCGTCAAAGAAGTCCTGTAGCGGTTTTTGGTTGACCGAGGGTTCGCCATCTTCGAACTGTTTTTTAAATAGCTTTTTGGAAAGCGGTTTGTTTTGGTTTTGATAAGTAGAAACAATCTGTTGCGCCAAGCTGTCCATTTGTTTCAATTGAACATATTCAGAACCCACTTCTTTTGATTTCTTAAGGAATGATTTTTCCTTGTTCCAATACTTCGCCGGAATTTCAATTCCGGTATCGATTTGAACCCGTGCATGACGATTTTCATAGTATCGCAATTTGATACTATGGGTTCCGTTTTTGTTTGGTGATTCAGAAATATAAAAGTTGTAATTATACATTTGCGTGCTGCATTCGTGCTGCATTTTTCATGAAAAGTAGTGTTTTATGATGTAAAATAAAAATCTCAAACTACTTAATATTCTGATAATCAGTAAAACAATGTATGTTAATGAAAAGTTAAATTGCTATGGAAGCATCCCGTCCAGACCGCATAAGCTTTCAATATTGTTGGGAGCTTTTTTTTGTTTTCTGAATTTTGAAGATTTTGAAGCACAGGTTTCCATAAAGATTCAAGACCATCCAAACCTTCAATGTTTAAGTTTCGTTTCTTCTAACAAAGAATATTTTTACCTAAAGTGCAAAATCCTAGGTCTAATAAATCATTTTTTCTTAAATATTTGTTAACTAAATCTTATTTATCTATCTTTCACTTAGGAACCAGCCAGTTATGAAAAATATTACCAAGCAAATAGACGCTAAAATACTATCGGATTTAATATTGTTGTTCATCCTTATGGTAGCCGCAGTAGTCTACTTACAGTACTCAACCGAAATTCAAAACGAGGTGAGCGATATGATGTACCATCCTTTGCAAGAATTGAAAAATAGTATTGCGGAACTGGATGCCCCAAGGAGATAATTACCACAAAACAATAACCAACCGTATGAGCATTACGCTCAACATAGAATCATCACTCCTACTTCTTATATAGTCGTTATCCCACTTCATCTGCATTCCTATTTGCGTCCTAAAGCTACTTTTGACCCCAAAATATAGCAATCTAAACGGATTTCTAGAAATTGCCTCAACTCGATGAAATACCCAAAATCTAGTCACATTGTCATTTAGCGACCGGCTATCGACTTTTTCTACACGTTTTTCGAATATTTCCAAAAATTCCCGGTGCGGGGCTAATCTTAGCCAAGAACTCTAAAACCCCCGATTATGAAAACAATGTTTTTGTTAAAGGAAATTTATTTGGAAGGATTTAAAAACCTAGGACACTTTTTAATAAAGAATTACTTTAAAGCGTTTACGTGGTTTACTGCAGCCCTCTTATTAATAGTAATGTATGCCTTTTTTTTTAGGGTATCTAATGGGTTTATCTTTTCAAATATTTAGACCATGGAAAAAAAACTAAATTATGAGAAAGTGCTTGCTATTACTTGCTGTTTATTCGTTGCTGTTGTTCTTTTATTAATTACAAAAATGACATCGTCTTCATGGACAGGAACCGTAATCGGTTTTTAAACCGATTAATTCATGTACTTTCTGGACAGGGCGACAATTCTGTTACTGGCATTTGTAATGAAATCAGTCAATCTTTTCTAAACTTCTGTTGGATATCTGCACAAAAAAAATCTTATATTTCATATCATGAAAAAACTGATTCAAATTATCGGTGCTTGGTACGGAGCCAAGAAAATAGGTGGTGGTAAATGTGGATGTGTAGGTAGCATTTTTGTCTTTATCCTGCTCTATTGGATTTTGGGTCACGTACTTAACTATTTCTAACGACCGTGAGTTTTTCTGGTCAGTTCATATTAATTTCGTTTATGCTCACCTGATTTTATTAAATACTTTCGTACTGGTCTTCATATCTGAATATCTAGGGTCTTGAATATAATCTTGCTTTTGCATTTTAATGACTTCAATACTTAAGAACCCGAATTCACTAACGACCTTTCCGTAAAATCTATAAATCCCCTTGCCCCTGAAACTATATTTAGCGGCTACCGGTGGAAAAAGTACCGTATCAAAAACTTTTCCCTGTTGATCTATCAATGTTGCAAAATGCATCTTTTTTCCATTATGGGTGCTGGTGTTTTTTACCGTAACCAAGTACCCGTAAATATCGATACGATGGTCCAAGTAACGCTGTAAATCTTTGCTCCCGTTCGTGTTTTTCGGTGGTTCCGCCAACAGTTGGAACGAACTACATAAACAAAAACCCAGAAGCTCCAACTGCGTAAAGGCCATTTCTAAATCCGTAGTGTGTAATTGCGGAATCTTAAAATCTTGGTGTTTGGCCTTGAACAGTTTCGGGTGTTCTATTTTTACATTTTTATTGAGGAAAAGATGTGCCTTCCATAGGAGTTGATGCTTATTGACTCCAGTAAACCGAAAAGCATCTATCCTAATCAAGATACTTATTTGATCTACGGTTATAAGAACA
>CAJQMW010000172.1 GCA_905479535.1 uncultured Maribacter sp.
ATATCGACATTTTTCGATGCGAAGTCAGATGAAATCCAAAATATATTTTCTGATGGTCCCAAAGTTGATATTGTAAAGCTTAAGGAAACGCTTACCAAGATTGCCCCTTTGTATTCCAGCACCTGGAACGATATAAAGTACTGACCCTTTTTTCAAATCAGAATATAGATTACCTTTGGTTATCTAAATTTTTGAAGTTTGTTATCCAATCTTTCTATTGATAATTATGCCCTAATCGACGCTCTCAATGTTCAATTGGACGAGGGTTTCACGGTGATTACGGGCGAAACGGGTGCGGGGAAATCCATCCTATTGGGAGGGCTTTCCCTGGTGCTTGGGAAACGTGCGGATTTATCCTTGCTTCGGAACAAAGAAAATAAATGTATCGTTGAGGCCGATTTTAAAATTTCGGACTATGGGTTGCAATCATTCTTTGACAATAACGATTTAGATTACGAGGACACTACAGTCATCAGAAGGGAAATCCTGCCTAGTGGAAAATCGCGCGCATTCATTAATGATACTCCGGTTACCTTGGATATCCTTTCAAATTTGGGAGATCGGTTGATCGATGTGCATTCGCAGCATCAGACCTTAGAATTGACCGAGAATGATTTTCAATTGAAACTAATCGATGCACTGGCTGACAATAAAAAGTATCTAAATAGTTATTCCAAATCGCTGTCAGCTTACAACAGAGTTCAAAAGGAACTTGAAAAGCTCATCGATTTTCAGCAGAATGCAACGAAAGAACAAGATTATACCGCCTTTTTACTCAATGAACTGGAGTCTGCACCTTTAAAAGAAGGTGCCGTAGAGGAATTGGAAGAAGAGCAGGAACAGTTGAGTAATGTAGAATTGATACTGGAGCAACTTTCTAAAGCGGATCAATTGTTCAATGACGACCAGATTGGGGTACTATCATTGGGAGCGGAAATAAAATCGGCCATTTCAAAATTGTCCGGATTCGGAAAACAGTATTCCGAATTACATCAAAGAATTCAGTCGGCTTTTATTGAGCTGGACGATGTGAATGCGCAACTTCAGGATCTTCAGGAGGGTGTTGAAGCCAATCCCTCATTATTAGAGGAGGTCAACGCAAAATTACAACTGCTCTATGGTTTGCTTAAGAAGCATGGTGCCAACGACATTCCGGAACTAATTACTATTAAGGGTTCTTTGGCCGCAAAGGTTCTGGAAACAGCAAATGTAGAGGAAAACATCGCTTTGAAAACTAAGGAATTACAGGAGCTGAAATCTATTTTGGAAGAGCAAAGTCTGACTTTAAGCAAAAGGCGGAAGGCTGTCATCCCTGATTTAAAGAAACAACTGGAGGAGAATTTATCACTTTTGGGAATGCCCAGTGCCTCTTTCCAAATTACTTTAAACCCTTCTGAGGATTTTATGTCCAATGGGATGGATGAGCTTTCTTTTTTATTTACCGCCAACAAGGGAAGCGATTATGGCTTATTGAAAAAAGTGGCTTCAGGCGGGGAGTTATCTCGGATCATGTTGGTCATTAAATCAGTATTGGCTAAATACGAAAAATTACCCACCATCATGTTCGACGAGATAGACACGGGCGTATCCGGTGAAATTTCCAATAGAATGGCAAACATCATGCGAGATATGAGTGGGAAGATGCAAGTATTTTCCATTACCCACCTTCCGCAAGTGGCTTCCAAAGGAAACCACCACTTTAAAGTTTTCAAATTGGAAGAAGAGAACAGGACCAAAACCGATATGAAAAAACTCTCGGAGGATGAGCGTATTGTGGAACTGGCCCAAATGTTGGGTGGCAAAGATGTATCCGACTCTGCAATGGCCCACGCGAGACAGTTATTAAACTAAATTGGACGGTGGATTAAAATACGTATTAACATATTTTAAATATCTTTGATTAAATCTAATTTTTGAACCAACTAACATGGCGTATAACTTATTAAAAGGTAAAAAGGGAATCATATTCGGCGCATTGGACGAAAACTCAATCGCCTGGAAAACGGCTAAAAGTGTTCATGGCGAAGGGGGTGCTTTTGTTCTGACCAACGCTCCTATTGCCATGAGAATGGGACAAATTAGGGTTTTGGCAGAGGAGACGGGTTCTGAAATTATTCCTGCCGATGCCACTAGCGAAGAAGACTTGCAGAATTTGGTGACGAAATCCATGGAAATTCTTGGTGGAAAACTGGATTTTGTGCTGCATTCTATTGGAATGTCCGTAAACGTGCGAAAGGGCAGGTTATATACCGATGAGAATTATGATTTTACGGCCAAAGGCTGGGATGTCTCCGCTTTGTCTTTTCATAAAGTGATGCAGGCCCTTTATAAAGGCGATGCCATGAACGAGTGGGGCAGTATCGTAGCGTTGACCTATATGGCTGCCCAACGTACCTTCCCGGATTACAATGATATGGCGGATAATAAGGCGTACTTAGAATCCGTGGCACGTAGCTTTGGTTATTTCTTCGGAAAAGAAAAGAAAGTACGGGTAAACACCATTTCTCAATCGCCGACCGCAACTACGGCAGGGCAGGGAATTAAAGGTTTTGACGGCTTTATAAATTATGCCGAAAAAATGTCACCTCTAGGCAATGCCACCGCTCAAGACTGTGCGGATTATACACTTACACTATTTTCTGACCTTACTAGAAAGGTAACCATGCAAAATCTTTTTCACGACGGAGGCTTTTCCAATACTGGGGTAAGTCAAGAAGTGATAGATAAGTTTTAGCATCTCCGAAAACTGCTTAATAATTTAATTTCTGACTTTTTAATCTGGGCTTTTATTTAGAGAAAAGTAACAATGGATTTATATTTTTCTTTTATTATCCCTGTGTTTAACAGACCTAACGAGATTAGAGAACTTTTAGCGAGCCTTCTTGAACAGACGTATGAGAAAGAGTACGAAATTGTTATCGTGGAGGATGGATCTACGCTATCTAGTGAGAATGTAATTAAGGAATTTGCTACTAAATTAAATATATCCTACTACCAAAAGCCTAATTCCGGTCCGGGAGACTCCAGAAATTACGGAATGCGGACAGCAAAGGGAAACTACTTCATTATTTTGGATTCGGATTGTATACTGCCACCAGAGTACCTGGTAGAAGCGGAGAACCATTTAAAGAAAAATTTTGTGCATTGTTATGGTGGTCCGGACGCGGCACATGCTTCATTTACACCGGTTCAAAAGGCAATTAACTATGCGATGACCTCCTATTTGACCACAGGAGGAATTAGAGGAAAGAAAAATTCGGTAGATAAGTTCCAACCACGGAGCTTTAACATGGGAATTTCCAAAGTAGCTTTTGAGGAAGTAGGCGGGTAC
Source organism: uncultured Maribacter sp. (assembly GCA_905479535.1). Lineage (GTDB taxonomy): Bacteria > Bacteroidota > Bacteroidia > Flavobacteriales > Flavobacteriaceae > Maribacter. Next base: position 3,332 of record CAJQMW010000172.1, read on the forward strand.
GGTAATATTCACCCTGGAGAGGATCCAGATTTGACCATACGCATCTGGGAAGCAGGATTTCAGACTAAATTGATATCACAGGCTTTCGTCTATCATAAACGGCGGATAGATTGGAACAAATTTTACATACAAGTTAAGAAGTTTGGTATGGTGCGGCCTATTTTGAATAAATGGCATCCGAAGACGGCCAAGCTAACCTATTGGTTTCCATCCTTATTTATTATAGGATTCTTGACGGCCTTAGTCCTGCTTTTCTGGAGTATTTGGTGGCCAATACTGATTTTTGCCGGTTATTTTGGCTTATTATTTCTTGACGCACTTTTTAAGACAAAAAATACAGGTATTGCATTAACGGCCCTGTTGGCCGTAGTCATTCAATTTTTCGGTTACGGGTTCGGTTTTTTGAAATCTACCCTTTACCTTAACTTTACGGAGAAAGC
>CAJQMW010000173.1 GCA_905479535.1 uncultured Maribacter sp.
TTGTTGCTTTGGTTAACATGCTAATCTACTAAAAATGAAATTATTTTACTTCTTTTTTGATAAAATGATACTGGACAGAACTGTTAATTGCTGAATTATAACATTTAAGCGAGATTTAAAAAGAATAAAAATTACTTGATGAGGTGTTTAGGAAGGTCCTCTACCCGCTCACAACACAATTGGTCCATAACCTGTTTAAACTGTTTTTTAAGAATAGCTATCGTATGCTCGCCTCCCTTAGTTCCCAAAGCTGCCGCCCCATAGGTGAACGCGCGACCCATAAAAGTAAATTTAGCTCCACTCGCGATCGCCCGAGCTATATCCGGTCCCGAACGTAGTCCACTATCCATCATTATTTCTATTTTATCGGCATAGTCGGCAACTATTTCTTCTAACGAATGTATGGTGGATTGCGCGGCATCCAATTGCCTTCCACCGTGATTGGAAACTATGATACCATCAAACCCCAAGCGAATGGCATCTGCAGTATCCTGCGAAGAAGCTACCCCTTTCAAAACCAATTTTCCTTTCCATTTATCCCGTATGGGTTTTATCAATTCCTCGTTCAACCTCCCCGAAAAGGTTTTGTCCATAAATTGCCCTAACTGTTTTAGATTTAATCCCGCCGGGGTATAGGGTTTTAAAATTTCAAAGGCGGGTTGCCCATATTTTAAGGTATGGTATGCCCAAGTAGGTTTTCCAAGCATTTGAAGTATATTTTTTGCTGACATTTTTGGCGGTAATGCCAGTCCATTCCGTATATCACGTGGTCTATATCCAAAAGTAGGAACGTCGCATAATAATACGAGTACCGGGCATCCTGCTACTTCCGCTCTATCCAACAAATCGTTCCTGATTGAGTCCTCCACCGGATTGTACAATTGAAACCAGGCTTTCCCTTCGGTCAATTCGCTGGCTCTTTCAATGTCCATTGTGGCGACCGTACTCAAAATAAATGGAATGTTATGGGCATGAGCGGCTTTCGCCAAGATTTCTGGTGAGTTAGGCCAAATAAGGCCTCTTAAACCAACCGGGGCAATTCCAAAAGGTGCATCGAACTCCATTCCCAATATCTTGGCCTTCGTAGAACTAATACCATAATTATTCAGGTACCTAGGCTGTAATTGTACTTCTCTTATTTCTGAGGTGTTACGCGCCAGGCTTATGTCTTCATTACAGCCTCCATCCAAATATTCGAAAGCAAAAGCAGGTACCCTTTTTTTGGCCAACGTTCTTAGGTCATCTACGGATGGGTACTTGGAATTTATTGCGGAACTCATGGAATGGAATCGGTTAGAAGATTTTTAAATATACAATTTATGGTTTTATGAACTGTGTAAATCAACAAAAGTGCCTTATCTTCATTCCCAAACACTAATATGATCATCCGATGAAAATACTTTCATTTTTATTTGTTTTCTTATTGTTATCGTGTAACACTAACCTTGATAGGAGCATAACCAATGATACTAAAATAGAAGCAGTTTCAGCGATTCCTGAAGGATACGACCCCGAAGCCAATCTTGAAAAGTTAGCTGTTGTGTTGAGAGACCAAGGAACCCCAGTTGCTAACTATGTACATGGCGTACAGACCGGAAATTTGATTTTTTTAGCAGGGAAAGGCCCTAAACAAGCGAATGGGGAAAATATTGTGGGCAAATTAGGGACTGATTTAACGGTTGAGGAAGGGTATGCTGCAGCTCGCGAAGTTGGAATAAATCAACTATCGGTACTCAAAGACATGTTGGGTAACCTGAACAGGGTTAAACGCGTTGTAAAAGTAAAGGGCATGGTAAATGCCGCACCTGATTTTAAGGACCAATCCAAAGTAATCAACGGGTATTCCGATTTAATGGTCGCTGTTTTTGGTGAAAACGGCAAACATGCCCGTGCCGCTGTGGGAATGGGCTCCTTGCCCATAAATATGGCCGTGGAGGTTGAGATGATTGTGGAGATTTGGGAGTAATTATTCTTACTTAGATAAAAAATAATTCTATTTTTGCAATCCTTCTAAATACTGGCCTCGTAGTTCAATGGATAGAATAGAAGTTTCCTAAACTTTAGATGCAAGTTCGATTCTTGCCGAGGCTACAATCACCATCTCCTTAAGTGCTAACAAATCACCCCGAGCTTCAAAGTTGCCAAATCTACTTTTAAAAGTTCAATAGGAATATTCAAGTTTAAAAAATAGTACGGGTTATTTCTTACCGACCCTCCTACCCCAAATCTCGTACATGGGCTCCCCTTTACTGTTCTTTCCCGTGTGATGCCAGTCATCACCTTTTATTTCATAGTTGAATTCCAGACTGGCACCTACGCGCGAATTGTCTCTTGAAAAATATTCTATTTTTTCCGTATATACCCCATCTTCCGCAGAGTAGGACCCACCACCCGTTCCGGAAAATTTCATAGTCTCGGTCTGGTATGCTATCCATTGAAAACGGTTGTCCATCAAGAATTTCAAGGTCTTTCTAGGGTTTTCTTCTCCTCTTCTTTCTTGACCGATATCCGGACCTCTGGTCCCAAAGAGCCAAGCTCCATCCAAATCCTGTTCCATAGATTCCATAGGAACAAAGGTGAGTTGCGGGTCGGTTTTGAGTATGAGTTCATCTTGAATAGAAAACGGAATGGAAAGCTTTTTAACTCCATCACTTTCATATTCGGAATTAAACTCCAAATCTATCTGCAAAACTCCATCATTCTCCGTATAAAATCCCCCGTGAGTTTCTATGAACTTGGCGGGTGATTTTTCATACACCGAGTGTATTAAATAATCGTCACTAATTTTCAGTTCGTGTCTTGTATTGTCAACGTCCGAAATATATAGTCCTGGTTGAATTTGAGCACTAATTTGTTCAATTCCAGAGACAAAAAGCAGAGTAACGGTACAAACGAATAATTTTTTCAATTTCATTGTAAAGTATTTAGGAATAAATATAAAAATTAAAACCTTATAAATGAAGAGGTTAAAGCAAATCTAGAAAAAGGAAAAATCTAATAAAACTATTTTTTGCATTTCGTCGTAATTTGATTTCTCAAACCTTGTTTTTTCAATTAATTTGTTTTCTTTTGCGCTCCAAATTTGAGAATTTTATTTTTACTTTTGGATACGGCTTTTAGCTGAACATTATGCCAAATGTTTTCATGTTCGGACTATTGGGAATTAGGAAGTCAAACCCTATAGTTGTCTATCAGATAGGTCACCGGATTTTAAAGCTAACTTCCAATTTTACTACTTCAATCGTGGAAAGCCAACACGATTACTTTTTCATTCCCACTACAGAACGGGAGTTTCAAATTTAATTTTTATAGGTAGTTACGTTTTCTTAAAGTGCAGAACATTGCCAATACCTAAATTTTAACCAAATTGATATTTTACGATAATTCGTTTACATGAATACAAAATATATAGATTTAATAGATCAAACCTATTTTTTTCCTCAAGAAGAATTTACGCTGCAAGAAGACAGTCTTCAGTTCCATGGTATTCCGCTTAAAGATTTAGTTGCCGAATATGGTAGCCCTTTAAAGTTTACCTATTTGCCTAAAATTTCCGAAAATATAAAGAGGGCAAAAAATTGGTTTGCCAATGCCATTGAAAAGAATGATTATAAGGGGAAGTATAACTATTGCTATTGTACAAAAAGCTCCCATTTTCAGCATGTAATGCACGAGGCGCTGAAAAATAATATTCATATGGAGACCTCTTCCGCTTTTGATATCAATATAATTGAGAACCTAAAGGCAGCTGGTAAACTTAAGGATGACGCGTATGTGATTTGTAACGGTTTTAAGCGTGCCCAGTATATAGAGAATATTGCTAGGTTGATTAATAACGGACATCGGAATTGTATTCCGATTATTGATAACTATGAGGAGATAGACCTTCTCTCGGAAAGTATAGAAGACACCTTTAAAATAGGGATTCGTATAGCATCGGAAGAAGAACCTACATTTGAATTTTATACCTCTAGATTGGGTATCGGATATAAAAATATTGTCCCTTTTTATGAAAACCAAATTAAGGATAATGATAAGGTAGAACTGAAGATGCTCCACTTTTTCATTAATACCGGTATCCGGGATAATGCATACTATTGGAACGAATTGGTGAAATGTTTAAAGGTTTACGTCCGATTGAAGAAAATATGTCCGTCATTGGATAGTTTGAATATTGGTGGTGGATTTCCTATTAAGAATTCACTGGCCTTTGAGTACGACTATCAGTATATGATCGATGAAATCTTGAACCAAATCAACATTACCTGTTCCGAGGCGGATGTACCCGTACCTCATATATTTACAGAATTCGGTAGTTTTACCGTAGGGGAAAGTGGTGGTGCCATCTATGAAATACTGTATCAAAAGCAGCAGAACGATAGGGAAAAATGGAATATGATCGATTCTTCCTTTATCACAACGTTACCGGATATTTGGGCCATTAATAAACGTTTTATCATGTTGCCCATAAATAGGTGGAACGATGAATATGAAAGAGTCCTATTGGGAGGCCTTACCTGCGATAGCGATGACTATTACAATAGCGAGCAGAACATGAACGCCATTTATTTGCCAAAGTATAAAAAGGACAAGCCGTTATACATCGGATTTTTTAATACGGGTGCCTATCAAGAAACCATAGGTGGATACGGCGGCTTACAACATTGCCTTATCCCACAGCCAAAACATATTTTAATAGATATGGATGCGGATGGGAACATAACGACCAAGCTTTTTAATCCGCAGCAGAAAGCAGAGGATTTATTGAAGATTCTAGGATATGGTGAAAAAGATAGTAAGATAGAAAAGAGAGAAAAAGTGAAGGATGGGGTAGTAGGTTGAAAACAGAAATTCCCTGTGGGAGAATCTGTCTTGAGTGCAGCCGGAGCAGTATTTGCTTTTGGACACATTTTCCTGTAAAAAGTATATATATTTAAACCAAGAAATTAAATTTTAATTAAAATGAACACAAAGAATTACGCGGGAATTCCCGATAAATTCGCACAATTGGAAACAGCTAAGATTATCTTAATTCCTGTTCCTTACGACGGTACAAGCACATGGGGCAAGGGTGCTGACAAAGGTCCAAAGGCTTTTTTGGACGCCTCAGAAAACATGGAGCTTTATGATATTGAGACCAGTAATGAGGTTTACGAGCAAGGTATTTATTTAGCGGATGCTATAACGGAGAACAGCTCTCCAGAGGCCATGGTCAACAGCGTGCATAAAATCACAAAGGATTTTATTAAGCGCAACAAATTTGTAACGCTTTTTGGTGGTGAACATTCAATTTCCATTGGGACCATTCGTGCGTTCAATGAGTGTTTTGATAATTTGACCGTGTTGCATATTGATGCCCATGCGGATTTGCGCGAATCCTACGACGGCACAAAATTCAACCATGCTTGCGCAGTGCATGAGGCTAGCCATACCACTAATTTGGTCCAAGTGGGTATTCGTTCTATGGATGCTATAGAAAAGACCTATATGGATGAGGAGAAAACCTTTTTTGCCCATGACATGGCCAATGATGAATATTGGATGGATAAAGTGATAG
>CAJQMW010000174.1 GCA_905479535.1 uncultured Maribacter sp.
AAGAAAGAAGATAATCGCGTAAAAGTGCTTCATATATAGCCGGTTACAAATGCTATGCCACAAATATAGGAATTATAGTAGCTGAAAGTCAATAAGGTAGGGGGGTTTCTTTCAATTTTTCGATGAAATGTAAAAAAGCCCGCAATTTGCGGGCTTTATGATATTTAATAAGGTAATCAATATTAGAATTGATAACTGTAACCTAAAGAAATTGCTTGTCCCGGGTATCTAGAAGAAAACAATCTATCCTCCGCACCAAACGATTGATAAACACTTTCAATATCATCATTAAGTATGTTTTCAAACCTTAAAGATAACTTGCTGTTTTTTTCTTTTCCAAATTCCTTACTCAGATTGAACTTCAAATTATGAAAGGGTAAGGTGTAAACATCTGGAATATCACCGTTACCAACGATTTCTAAGGTTTTGCCTTGCACGTTGTAAACTACTCCGCCTTGCCAACCACTGTCGTTATTGTCATAATTAAAGCCTACGTTGAGTAACAATGGTGATTGCCCTTGTAATTGCCGATTGTCCGCAAGTGTTTCACCTTCTCTTAAATTATCTCTTCTTGCGGCTTCCTCATCTTCACTAAAGGACTGTTGTGATTCAATAATGGAGATATTGGCATTGAAAGAAAAGTCCTGCCAACCTGGAATGAAGTCCATGCTTCTTCTAACCTCCAATTCACCACCAAAAACGTTCGCATCCCCTAAATTTAAAGGAATAAACTGACCTCTTGCTTCTCTAATAAAAGTTAGTTCAATCGGGTCTTTGAACGTTTTGGCAAAACCACTGATGGCAAAAAAATTAGTTCCCTCACCGTAAGATTCAAAACGCAAGTCAAAATTATTAATGTAAGTAGGTTGAATATCTATATTCCCAATGAAGAAAGTACTGGAAACAGGATCAAAAATCTGCGCATTCGAAGCTTCTTTAAAAGAAGGTCTAGCCGTAGTGCTCGAAAATGATGCCCTAAACTTTTTGCTCGCGTCCTCATTTAATTCATAAATGAAATTAGCTGAAGGAAAAAAGTCCGCCTTATCCAATATTTTTTCATTGTCTAGGACCTCCCCATCTTGGTTTATCCCAGAATAGTTTAAATCAAATTTTTCAAATCTTAGACCGAGTATTGCATTGAATCGGTCTGAAAACTTAAACTCATCGGATATGTAACCGGCACCTACCGTAATTTCAGAATTAAAAGAGTCAGAAATATTAGAATCACGTCTAACGAAAGTTCCCTCTCCTGTACTGGGGTCATAAATATTTTCTGGAGCCAAAACTTCATTGGCATCACCTTCAAAATTTAGTGTAAAGTTCCCTTGTCTGGATTGAACTGGGTGCGAGAATTGATCAACAACAAAATCCCGTTCTTTTAAAGTATATGCACCACCAAATTTAAACTTGGCATCTCTACCGAATAATTGATGTCTTCGTGTTAAATCCAACTTACCTGCTATATTTAGCTCTTCCAAGTCTCTCCATATTCTGCTTGGATCACCGGATTCACTAGGAGATATGGTAAAATTACCGGACTCTTCGTTAAACCTAAACGGAGTTGTCCTAAAATCCTTATCGTATATTTTGGAAAATGTTGGAGATAATTTCCAAGAAACTTTCCAAGACCCATCTTCATTAGAATGATCGCCGTTAAGCAAAACATTTGTAATAGAACGTTGTGTGTAGGTCAATACATCCTTGAAGATGGTATTTGAGTTCACATTAAAATTATCCTGTCTAATATAGGATGCACTCGATTCACCATTTTGTATGTGAAGCACATTCAATTTGTATTTGGATGTTAGGCCTTTTAAGGAAACTCCTGCCAAGCCACTGATAAGAACATTATTTACCCCCAAATTACCAGACTGTGTTCTGTCATCTATTAGTTCAAGTACAGATCTATCCTGATCCTGTTTTCTGAATACTTGCCCGTTGACAATACCATCATAGAATTCGGTACTGTTTTTGTACGTTAAGGAGGCTAAATAACCAATTTTCTTACTTCCATCGTCATTCAAATTATATTGATTACCTGCAGTGAAACCAAGATTAAAATCCATACCACTTTGTTCTGTAAGGGCTTTTAAGTCAGGTTCGAATAATTGCGTTAGAGCTCTGGCCAAATTGCCATTTTCTTGAGGTAACGGTGTTTCAATTCTTTGGGAAAAAGGCAAATCCCTAAGACCGTTGTCAAATCCAAAAGCATCTGTTGCACTACCTTCATAGCTGAGATAGTCATTGTTGAAATGCATAGAGGAGTTATAACCTAGGCCAACGGAGACACTGTATTCCGCTCTTGTCGGAAAATCCTTTGTTACGATATCCACTACACCACCAGTAAAATCTGCGGGTTGGTCAGCGGTTGCAGATTTTATAACTATAATATTGTCTAGAATATTAGTAGGGAAAATGTCAAGTTGTAAGGTATTTCTATCCGGATCTAACCCTGGGACATCCACACCGTTGAGAATCGATTTTGTGTACCGATCGCCCAAACCACGAACATAAACAAATTTACCTCCCTGAACTGAAACTCCCGGTACCGCTTTAATGGCGCTAGCGATGTCTCCAGCCCCAGATTTTTTGATACTTTGAATGGACAGGCCATCTAACAAAGCGACTGAGTTTTTTTGTAAATTTAACACAGATGCCTCTGTGTTCTTGGAAACCGTAGTGGTGACCACAACTTCATCAAGGGCATTCGCAAGGGGTTCTAGTGTAACGTCAATTATTTGTTCAGCCCCAGCTTCTATTTTAACCTCGGATATTTCTTTGGTTTGATAGCCTAAATAAGAATAGCTTATGGTATATGTACCGGGTTCTACTTCCAACACATATTTACCATCGAAATCTGAAGTTGTACCTATGGTGGTTCCTTTAATTAAAATATTCGCAAATGGAAGGATATCATTGAATTCCCCATCGTTTACCGTCCCTGAAATTATGCCATCTTGCGAATAGATAGAATGAAGGGTAAAAATACATAATAGGTAAAAAACTAATTTAATTTTCATTTATACTATAGTTTGAATACTGTGAGGTAAATAAGAAATAAATTGCCCGCCTTCTAAAGAAGACGAGCAATTTGTATGTAATAATTGTTCTTTAAAGTGCACTAAAAACCAAGGTTAGCTTTAGCATTGGCATAAGTCCAAGCAAAAGCAGAAGTAGTCGCTCCAACTGTTGGAGGTGTTGGTGCTACAGAAGAAAAGTTAGCGGCATCAGCTTCAAAAGTTGTGCTATCCGTAGTATCGTCGAATATTTCAGCAGAAGTTGTAACTCCAGCAGGCAATACTATTTCCCAATTCGTAAATACCAAGGTCCCCGCCGTATAGTTGGCAGCAACACCAGCATTGTCCAACTCAACATTTGAAAAGTTTAAATCTGTTCCTATGCCAGTAAAACCGGTAACTAAAATGTTATTGTTAGTTCCTTGCGCGTTAGAACGAAAATCTGCTATTTGACCAGCTACCTCGTTGTCGTCAAGTCCAATTAACGTTGCATTAGTTAAGGTATAAGCTCCTTGTAGCGATCCTTCTGGGCCATCAATTTCCAATGCATGATCAGAGATACCTCCTTGAACAACAATTGCATTGTCAATAGTACCAGAGTAAGCTTGGTCAATATCAAGACCATCATCTCCCTGTGCCCAAACAAATAGGTTGGTCGCATTTACCGTACCTCCAAAAAACTCGATACCGTCATCCACATTTCCAACTACTTCAATGTTGTCTACTGTGGTACCTGTACCTACAGCGCCCAGAGTTAGTCCGTTAATTTCATTACCCTCACCAATCAATGCACCACCGTGACGGATAGAGATATATTGTAATGTACCAGAATCATCCGCTGGATCAGTACCGCCATATAAACCTTTATCACCATCAGTATCAGTTGGGAGGCCTTCAATCTGTGCAGATTCTGCATCGCCATCAAAAGAAGCAGGTGCATTTCCTAACACGATCAAACCACCCCAAAGACCACGGTCGTTTTCAGTAAGATTCGTACCGGCAGTAGAACCAAAAGCTATGTTATCTGAAGCAGATGTAAATACAATCGGTGCGGTGGCCGTACCAACAGCTTCAATCTTACTTCCTCTTGTTACAATAAGTGCAGAGGCGTTGACACCAGAACCTGCATTTGCCTTAATAATGACACCGGGCTCAATTGTCAGAGTTGCACCATCTGTTACGAAAACCCTACCATCTAAATTATAGATGTTGTCTGCGCTCCAAGTTGTATCGGTAGAAATATCGGAATTCACAACTACAGTTTGCCCTGTAGGGTCTACTGGCGGCTGTTCAGTACCCGGAGTTGGATCACACACGTCACCTACACCATCTCCATCTGCATCTTCCTGGCCAGGATTGGCTGCAGCAGGACAGTTATCTACATCGTCATCAATACCATCATTATCAAAATCTACGCTTTCAATGATTATGGGGTCACTATCGTCATCGCTACATGCAACGAAAGTTAGGGCAGTTACAACTGCCATCAAAGAAAAAATCTTTCTCATAATTTTAATTTTTTGGGTTTTCATATTAGTTTAATTATCTGCCGCAAAGAACGCTAGGGGTTGTAAAAGTCGAGTTACCCATGCATTAAATGTATGTTGCAATAATGTGAGGTTAACGTTACTATATTAAATGAATGTTAAGCGCCTGTGTAATAACGGTATTATGAGTATTTTTGATAAAATAACCTCACTAAAAAAACCATGAAAAAGAAAGACATCAAGATACTTCTAGTAGATGATGAACCAGATATTTTAGAAATCGTAAGCTATAATCTATCAGCCGAAGGCTATGATGTCTACATTGCCAAAAACGGTGCGGACGGTGTGGCCAAGGCCAAAAAAAAACTTCCCCATTTAGTCATATTGGATGTGATGATGCCTGAGATGGATGGTATTGAAGCGTGTGAGCTCATGCGCAAGA
>CAJQMW010000175.1 GCA_905479535.1 uncultured Maribacter sp.
AATACCGGCCAAGATATAATGTACTGTTGAAGGACGATAAGTCCTATCCTTGGATATGTCTTAAAAACGAACGTTTTCCAAGACTTTTCCCAACCAGAAGAAAAATTAAGGACGGGTCAACTTATTACGGACCTTATACCAGCATGAAAACCGTGAGGACCATACTGGACCTGGTAAAAAGTGTTTATCCCTTACGTACTTGTAATTATGACCTCTCAGAGTCTAAAATAAACGATGGTAAGTATAAGGTCTGTTTAGAATACCATCTTGGAAATTGCAAGGGTCCCTGTGAAGGTTTGCAAACCGCAGAGGAATATGAAAGGCAAATTTCAGACATTAAAGAAATCATCAAAGGTAATTTCAAATCTTCCATTCATTATTTCAAGGGTCGGATGAAAGTACTGGCCGATAACATGCAGTTTGAGGAAGCCCAACGCATAAAGGACAAAATTAATGTATTGGAAAACTATCAGGTAAAATCCACTATAGTCAATCCCAAAATAAGTAATGTAGATGTTTTTTCCATTATTTCCGATAATGCTTTTGCTTATGTAAATTTTTTGCAGTTGTCCCATGGCTCTATCGTACGTTCGCACACCTTGGAAATAAAAAAGAAATTGGATGAGGGCGATAAGGAACTATTGCAATTAGCGATCGTGGAAATACGTCAGCGATTTAAATCGGAATCCAAGGAACTGTACCTTCCTTTTAAGGTAGTTGTAGACTGGGAACTTAAGGTCACTATCCCCAAATTAGGGGATAAGAAGCGTATCTTGGAACTATCTGAACGAAATGCCAAGTTCTATAGACAGGAACGTTTTAACCAGATTAAGATTATTGATCCTGATCGCCATACGAACAGGGTTATGGCCCAAATGAAAAAAGATTTGAGATTGTCATCGGAACCTAGGCATATAGAATGTTTTGACAACAGTAATATCCAAGGAAGTAATCCGGTTGCCGCTTGTGTCGTATTCAGGGACGGGAAACCTTCGAAAAAAGAATACCGACATTACAACATAAAAACGGTCGTGGGCCCCGATGATTTTGCCTCTATGGAGGAAGTTGTGTACAGAAGGTATAAACGGCTTATGGAGGAAGATGAATCCTTACCACAGCTCATTGTAATAGATGGTGGAAAGGGGCAATTGTCCTCGGCCCTCAAGAGTTTGGATATTCTCGGGTTAAGAGGAAAAATTGCCATTATAGGTATTGCCAAAAGGTTGGAAGAAATTTATTTTCCGGAGGATCCCATACCCCTCTATTTGGATAAAAAATCGGAAAGCTTAAAAATTATTCAACAACTACGAAATGAGGCCCATAGATTTGGAATTACATTTCATAGAAACAAGAGAAGCAAGGCCGCTATAAATTCCGAACTTGAAGGTATTGAAGGTATCGGGGAGAAAACGGCTAGGGAACTCTTAAAGTATTTTAAATCGGTCAAGAGGATTAAGGAAGCTAATTTGGAGGGTCTCACAGAAATTATTGGAGCATCCAAAGCAAAAAAGATATATGAATCGTTCCACTAGATATATAAAAAGCTTAGACTTAAAAATGCTTATTGTAAGTACTGTCGTACTCTGTGGGATGTTTTCCTATGGGCAGGCAGTAGCGGAACAAAAGGATAAAAAAATTGGGCTGGTGTTAAGCGGGGGTGGCGCTAAAGGTCTTGCCCATATTGGGGCGCTAAAGGTAATCGAAGAAGCGGGAGTACAGATAGACTATATAGGAGGTACCAGCATGGGGGCGATTATTGGGGCGTTATATGCATCCGGGTATTCCGCAAAGGAATTGGATTCCTTGTTTCGGGCAACAGATTTCGGATCTTTAATTCAGGACAACCTGCCTAGAAATGCCAAGACATTTTATGAAAAGGAAGATTCCGAGCGGTATGCGCTGAGTCTTCCGTTTAACAATTTTAAAGTATCCGTGCCCCCGGCATATTCCGGTGGACAAAATATTTACAATGAACTTGTGCGATTATTATACCACGTTAAGGATGTAGATGATTTTTCTAAACTTCCAATTCCTTTTGTTTGCATTGCGACCAACATAGAAACAGGTAAAGAGGTCGTTTTAAATTCGGGCTACCTCCCCGAAGCCATAATGGCAAGCGGAACACTGCCTTCTTTGTTCGAACCTTCCAGTATAGATGATAAAGTATTGATAGACGGTGGCGTTGTAAACAATTACCCCATAGATAAGGTGATCGAACTGGGAGCGGATATCATCATTGGTGTAGACGTACAGCACGGACTTTCTAATAGGGATGCCTTACTCTCCGCGACCGAGATACTGCTACAGATCAATAATTACCGGACCGTAGAGGCTATGGTAAAGAAATCGCTAAAAACGGATATCTATATACAACCTAAGATTGAAAACTTTTCCGTAATCGAATTTGACAAAGCAAACGATATAATTAAAAGTGGGGAGTTGGCGGCAATGGAAAAGTACCAAGACCTTAAAGAGGTTTCATCCGACTACATAAAAAACCAAAAGCAGGTACCCATTATTGGACTGGGGGATTCCATAATGATCAACAGACTTTTAATCGAAGGCAATAATGAACATACCCGAGGTTACGTTAAGGGTAAGCTTAGATTTAAACTTGGAGAGCCGATCACCTTCAAAAAATTACAGCAAGGCATCGGTAACCTATCGGCAACAGGCAATTTTAATACGAACAGGTACAAGCTGGTCTCCAATGGTTTGGGTGAGGATTTGATTTTGCGCTTGAACGAAACTGCGAATACTTCCCTTTTGAGATTAGGAGCGCATTATGATGACCTTTATAAAAGTGCCGCTATTATCAATTTTACAAAGAAAAAGATACTCTCCAACGATGATGTGGCCTCTTTTGATCTTATTCTAGGGGATAATGTAAGGTATAATTTTGAATACTATGTAGACAAAGGAACCTATTGGAGTTTTGGTATAAATTCCCGGTTCAACGATTTTGAGGAAGAAATTGACTTCAATATCATCAGGGATAATTTTGAGGTGCCTCCCGGGGTGAACGTGAACACCATCAACTTGGATGTTACGGACTTTACCAACCAGGTATACATACAAACAGTGGTGAGGGAAGAATTTGCATTTACCATTGGAGCGGAACACAAATTTCTAAAATACACCACAAGAACACTCGGAGGTATTTCAAGTACACCTGGGTCTCCGGTGATAACTACAACGGACGAAAGAACAATTTTTGAAAAAAGTAATTTTTTCAGTGTTTTCGGGAATCTGAAGTTGGATACTTATGATGATAAATATTTTCCGACCAAGGGGCTCTTTTTTGATGGGGATTTTCATTACTATCTACTTTCCTCGGATTTCAATGAAAACTTTAAGGATTTTTCCATTTCAAAAGCTAGGATGGGCATAGCACTACCTTTGGCAGACAATCTTTCTTTAAATGTAGAGACAGAAGGGGGGTTTAAGTTGGGGACTTCCGAGATAACTTCCTTTGATTTTGTTCTGGGAGGTTTTGGTACCAACCTGATAAACAATTTTATACCCTTTTACGGATATGATTTCTTAAGTCTTCCCGGGAACAGTTTCGTTAAAGCCTATGCACGACTTGATTTTGAATTTGTAAAAAAGAACCATTTGTTGTTAGCGGCCAACTATGCAAATGTTGATGATGATATTTTCAGGACCGGTGAGTGGTTCACGGCACCTAATTTTTCAGGGTATGGAGTAGGGTATGGATGGGAGTCGTTCCTAGGTCCTTTGCAAATCATATATTCCTGGTCTCCAGAAGGCGATAATTCCAATGTTTTTTTTAGTGTGGGATATTGGTTCTAGGATTTAAAATTTGTCTTTCTGAAATAAATTTTAAAGTACTTGTTTTGAATCGTTCTTAAGGAAATCCCAAATAATCCATACAACTGTGAATTAGTGTTAAGATAAGCGTTAAAGTAAGTTAAAACCTACCGTGCAGAAAGAATGTTGTTTTAAATTTACATCAGCAAGGGGTGGTTCCCTTGCAACTTTAAGTATTGGTTTTTCATAATTTAAAGTTTGGTTGGTTATTTAGGAAAAGCCCAGTTTTAAAGCTGGGCTTTTTTTTATACAATACTTTGGAATAAATTTTGTTTATGTTAATGTAAGTGAACGGAATTTTAAGGTTCCAGTTAGTAACTTTACTTTAATTAGATTGCGATTATGAAGAGATTAGCCCTAATTATATGTCTTGCCTTCTTCTACAGTTCCTTTGGGCAAAATAGTAGATCGGCCTTTGAGCCTGGAGAGTGGTTGAAGTTTAGGATGCATTACGGCCCATTGAATGCCAGTTATGCTACCTTGCAGGTAAAGAACGCAAAGATTGATGACATTCCGGTTTATCACGTAGTAGGTCACGGTGAAACTACAGGATTTGCCAGTTGGTTTTTTAAGGTAGACGATACCTATGAGAGCTATTTTGATAAAAAAGATGGTAAACCCTATAGATTCATCCGAAAAATAAACGAAGGAGGCTATACCAAGGATGTTGAAATCAATTTTGACCATGAGAAGGACAAAGCCGTTTTTAATGATAAGAAAAACAAGAAAAAGCTTAATTTTGAACTTCAGGACAGTATCCAGGATTTAATTTCCGCCTTTTATTTCCTAAGGAACAATTATGAACCTAAAGATTTAACGAAAGGTGAGGCCATAGATTTAAAAATGCTATACGATGATGACGGTATTTTTACATTTAAGCTGAAGTATTTGGGAAAGGAAATCGTTAGAACCAAATATGGGAAAGTGGAATGTCTTAAGTTTAGACCGTTAGTGCAATCCGGAAGGGTTTTTAAGGAACAGGAAAGTTTATCGCTTTGGGTTTCCAACGATGACAACAGAATTCCTATAAGGATTAAAGCTCAACTGGCCGTTGGTGCCATTAAAGCGGATTTGGATGGTTACAATGGTCTAAAACATCAATTTAAGATCGTAATGGACTAATACACAATGAAGGACAAGGAGCGAATCCAATCTCAAATCTCAAAACTTGAAGAAAAATACAAGGATTCAGGACAAGACCTTAACGCTTACCTAGACGGGTTACTCTACCAACGTTACCTTACCTATTGGGATTATATTCATTTGGACACCTTATTAAGTTTGCAGGTACCTCGGACCCATTTTCCCGATGAGGAAATCTTTATCATGTACCATCAGATTACAGAGTTGTACTTTAAACTCATTCTACATGAACAAAAACAACTGGTGGATGACAAATCACAGAAGCTAGATTTCTTTGTTGAAAAGGTTAGACGGATCAACAGTTACTATTCCGCCCTCATTTCCTCTTTTGGAATCATGATAAAAGGAATGGAACGGGAGCAATTTTTGCAATACCGTATGGCTTTGCTGCCTGCAAGTGGGTTCCAATCCGCACAGTTCAGAATGATTGAACTCTACGCAACGCCCATGGAAAATTTGGTACACCAATCCAAACGTGCGGATTACTCTTCTAATGACTCTATTGAGGAATTGTATGAAAATATCTATTGGAAAAGTGGAGCAACCGATAGTTCCACAGGAGAAAAAACATTGACCCTTAAACAATTTGAATACAGATACACCCCCAGGCTCATTAGAATTGCCCGGCAAGTAGAGAATAATACGATTTACCATAAGTATTTGGATCTACCATTGGAACTGAGGCAAAATAAAGAGCTGGTAGATGCGTTAAAAAGTTTGGATTTAAATGCGAACGTAAACTGGCCATTGATGCATATGGGCTCCGCGCACCGTTACCTTGGAAAGGAATCTGGGGATTTGGAAGCGACCGGCGGAACAAATTGGAAGAATTACCTTCCGCCCAGTTTCCAAAAGATTGTATTTTTTCCGAAATTATATACAAACCAAGAGTTAAATGATTGGGGAAAACAATGGGTAGACCATATCTTTAACCCCAATAAAATAAGTAACTAAGAATGCAAAAATATTGGGGCATACTATTATGGGCATTGACCGTAATGCTTTCCTGTGGGGAGGATAAAAATCAACAAGTAGAACATACTTCTCCTAAAATAAGTCCTATTCAGGAACCTGTGGTAACCCATTTTGGTTTTAACCTTCAAGATTTCAATGTCAAATCAGATACCGTGAAGCGTGGGGATAGTTTTGGGGAGTTAATGATAGAAAACAACGTTGACTATCCAAAAATCGTCAAGATATCGGAAAACTTCAAAGATACTTTCGATGTTCGTAAAATTAGGGTAGGCAAACCTTATCTTATTTTAAAATCCAAGGACACCTTAGAACAGGCCCAGGTCTTTATTTACGAAAACGACCCCATAAACTATACGGTAGTTGATTTTAGGGATAGTGTATTTGCCTACAGGAGCAAGAAAAAAGTAAAATACGTGGAAAGGGAAGCTTCGGGGGTTATAGAGACTTCTTTATCGGAAGCGATATTGGACCAGGGAATAGATTACAACTTAACTAATAGTCTATCGGAGATTTATGCCTGGACCATTGATTTCTTCAGACTTCAAAAAGGGGACAAGTTCAAGGTCATTTACAAGGAAAAATACATTAACGATACCATATATGCCGGTGCAGAGCCTATAGAGGTGGCCTATTTTGAACATAATGGCCGTCCTATCTACGCCTTTGCCTACGAAAATGATTCATTAAAGAACATAGTGGATTATTTTGATGAGGAAGCGAACAACTTAAGAAGGACCTTTCTTAGGGCCCCGGTCCAATTCAGCAGAATTTCATCGCGTTACAATTTAAAAAGGCGTATCCGCTACTATGGTTACAAGCTCCGCCCTCATAAGGGAACGGACTATGCGGCACCCATAGGAACACCTATTTTGGCAACGGCAGATGGTACTGTGACGGAATCTACAAGACGGGGAGGTAACGGGAAATATGTAAAAATTAGACATAACGGTACGTATTCCACTCAGTACCTGCACATGAAGAACCAAAAGGTAAGAAGAGGGGAATTTGTAAGGCAGGGCGATGTCATAGGCTGGATCGGGATGACCGGCAATACAGGTGGCCCCCATGTCTGCTATCGTTTTTGGAAAAATGGGAGACAGGTAGATCCGTTTAGGGAAGAGTTGCCCTTGGCAGAACCTTTGGCAGAAGAATTAAGACCGGACTACTATGCATATATTGCTCCCAGGAAAGATCAGCTAGATTGTATCGAGTATCCTGAAAAACCTATCGAAGAAGAGGATTTGCTAACACTGAACGAAGAACATGGCGCTACACAAAATTAATCCGACTACCACAAAAGCCTGGAAAAACCTATCACAGCATTATTCAGACACTAAGAACATTCATCTGAGGGATTTGTTTGCCTCAGATGCCCATAGAGCTCAGGAATTTAGCCTGCAATGGAAAGATTTCCTTCTAGATTTTTCCAAGAACAGGATTACCACTGAAACGATGGACTTATTGGTTCAGCTGGCGGATGAGGTGAAGCTCAAAGATGCCATTGACAACTATTTTCAAGGGGACCTTATCAATGAAACCGAGAATAGAGCCGTGTTGCATACGGCATTGAGGGCTGGAAAGAATGAAGCTTTTCTTGTTGACGGCAATAATGTAGTGCCTGAAGTTTATGCCGTTAAGGAACACATAAAAAGTTTCACGGATTCAATTAGCAACGGTTCAAAAAAAGGCTTTACAGGAAAAACTTTTACGGATGTCGTAAATATTGGTATTGGAGGTTCTGACTTGGGACCCGCCATGGTCACCGAAGCACTCAAATTCTACAAAAACCACCTAAACGTTCACTTTGTCAGTAATGTGGATGGGGACCATGTTCGGGAAGTGTTGAAAACGGTCAGCCCCGAGACAACTTTGTTCGTGGTCGTCTCTAAAACGTTTACGACCCAAGAAACCTTGAGTAATGCCAATACGATTAAAAAGTGGTTTTTAGAACATGCTTCCCAAGAGGATATTGCAAAACATTTCGCCGCGGTATCCACGAACACCGAGGCCATTGCGGATTTTGGAATTGCTGCCGATAACGTCTTTCCCATGTGGGATTGGGTCGGTGGTAGGTTTTCGCTTTGGAGTGCCGTTGGCTTGTCCATAGCTTTGGCTATAGGCTTTGAGAACTTTGATTCCTTGCTGGGCGGGGCACATGAAATGGATATCCATTTTAAGGAAACCTCCTTTTCTAAAAATATGCCGGTTATCATGGCATTGGTCAGCGTATGGTATAATAATTTTTATAGTGCGGAAACGGAGGCCATTATACCCTATACGCAATATTTGAGCAGATTTTCGGCCTATTTGCAACAGGGTATCATGGAAAGTAACGGCAAAAGTGTGGATAGGAGCGGGGATAGGGTTGGCTATGAGACCGGAACCATTATTTGGGGAGAGCCTGGTACCAATTCGCAACATGCTTTTTTTCAATTGATTCATCAAGGGACAAAATTGATTCCGACGGATTTTATCGGCTTTAAAAACTCTTTGCACGGCGAAAGGGACCATCATAACAAACTGATGGCCAATTTTTTCGCCCAGACGGAAGCACTGATGAACGGTAAGACCTTGGAAGAGGTCAAAACGGAATTAAAAGAAAAAGGAAGTTCCGATCAGGAAATAGACAATCTAGCTCCCTATAAAGTATTTGCCGGTAATAATCCAACGAACACGTTGTTAATAGACAAGCTAACGCCAAAAAGTCTAGGTGCATTAATAGCACTTTACGAGCATAAAATTTTTGTTCAAGGAGTCATTTGGAACATATTTAGCTATGATCAATGGGGAGTTGAGCTAGGTAAACAACTAGCGGGAACCATTCTCAAGGACATAGAAGGTTCTGAAATTGCTGATCACGATAGTTCTACATTACGACTATTACAATATTTTAAGAGATAGTCCAAGGGTTATGCAATAATCCTGAAAATCCCATAACATCTCCGTTCACAGCATTCATTTAAATCATTATTCCTTAAATTTGGCGTGACTAATTTAACGTTCTCTTAACGTTAGAAGTTCTAAAATACAGGACTTTTGCAATGAGTTAAAAAACTAACAAATACTAAAAAAATGAAAAAGATTTACTTTGCAATTGCGGCATTTTTAATGACCGTAACTGCGTTTTCACAGGGGGTAACAACATCAGCTATTGGCGGTAAAGTAACAGACGCTTCCGATGGACCACTTTTGGGGGCGAACGTAGTTGCCGTTCACGTTCCTTCTGGAACTACGTATGGTGCAATTACGGATTTTGATGGTTTTTATAGGATTTCTGGTATGCGAATTGGTGGTCCGTACACCGTTACTATCTCTTATGTCGGATTTAACGATGAAGTTAACGAAGGAATATACTTGAATTTAGGACAGTCCGAAAGAATAAGTAGACAATTAAGTGAAAGTTCTACAGCTTTGGACGAGGTAGTGGTAACCGCTCAAAATAATGGTGTTTTTGATGCAAACAAAACAGGGGCTTCAACTACCATAGATAATAGAAAAGTAAATGCATTACCAAATGTTTCTAGATCTATTGCGGATTTTGCCAGGCTTACTCCTCAAGCCCAAATACGTGGTGATAATGAAATTTCCATTGCGGGTCAAAATAATCGTTATAATGCATTATATATTGACGGTGCCGTAAATAATGATGTGTTTGGTTTATCGGATGCAGGTACAAATGGTGGTCAAACAGGAGTAAACCCAATATCTATAGATGCTATTGAGTCTTTTCAAGTGAATGTAGCACCATATGATGTAAAACTAGGTGGTTTCGCAGGGGGTGCAATCAGTGCCATTACAAAGTCTGGAACCAATGAATTTCATGGTACCGCCTATTATTTATTTAGAAATCAAGATTTGGCGGGTAAGACGCCTGGCGTTGATGAGGATAGGGAAAAATTACCGGATTTTACAGCACAAACCTACGGTGTGAGTATTGGCGGTCCAATAATTGAAGATAAGTTGTTCTTTTTCCTAAATTATGAAAGACAAAACGATGAAACTCCGCAACCTTTTGAAGGAACTTATGATGGCGATTCTGGCTTGGACGGCGTAAATGACTTCGCCGATTTTCTTCGCTCGGAGTACGGATACGACCCAGGTTCATTCGACAGTAACACATCAACTTTGAATAGTGATAAGTTGACCTTAAGAGTAGATTGGAATATCAGCGAAAACCACAAATTATCCTTCAGAAACAACTACGTTAAGGCTAATTCTTTTAGTGTTGGAAGAGCAACAAGTACAAATATAAATTTTAGTAATACTGGGCTTAATTTTGAATCCATCAGCAATACGGCCTCTTTAGAATTGAACTCTACTTTCGGGAATAAATTTGCGAATAGCTTTATATTAGGTTATACAAGGGTAAGGGATGACAGGAACCCGGTGGGTGACTTATTTCCATTTATCGAAATAAATGATGGTGATTCTAGGATTTTTTCAGGTTCTGAGCGATTCTCCACGGCAAATCTCTTAAATCAAGATATTGTGACTTTGACGAATAATTTTGAGATATATTCGGGAAGACATACGGTTACTCTAGGTACTCATAATGAGTATAGCGACATTACCAATATTTTCTTCGGCAGG
>CAJQMW010000176.1 GCA_905479535.1 uncultured Maribacter sp.
AATGACTTCCCAAAAACTATCCTTGTTAATCACTGTGTGAACCGAATTCCAACCTTCTTCTGCCAAAGGAAGTACCGTAGGGCTTCGCATACCCGGTAAAAGCTTTAATATGTTTTGAAGTTTACTATCAGGAGCGTTCAACAATACATATTTAGACTGTCTAGCTCGCAAAACGGATTGAATCCTAAACTGCAATTTGTTGAGCAATTCTTCCCGTTCTACTGAAATCTTAGGGGAAACCGCTAGAACCGCTTCACTCTTCAACATGATCTCCACTTCCTTTAAATTGTTTTTAAATAATGTACTACCGCTTGAGACGATATCACAAATAGCATCGGCCAGACCAATATTAGGGGCTATTTCAACAGAACCTGTAATGATGTGAAGGTCCGCTTTGACCCCGTTCTCCTCCAAATAGCTTTTAACCGTATTTGGATAGGACGTGGCTATACGTTTTCCCTCAAAATCTTTAACAGAATCATACTTCATCGATTTTGGAACTGCCAACGAAACTTTACATTTGGAAAACCCTAATCTTTCAGCAATCTTGATATCCTCTCCTTTTTCGATGAGGACATTTTCCCCTATTATGGCAATATCCACAACTCCGTCTCTTAAATATTGGGGAATATCACCGTTCCTTAAATAAAAGACTTCCATGGGGAAATTTCTGGAAGACGCCTTGAGCTGATCTTTTCCATTGTTAATGGAAATACCGCAGTCCTTTAAAATTTGTAACGAGTCTTCGTTGAGACGACCCGATTTTTGAATAGCAATTCTAATTTTCGTCATTGTACCTTTTTAAATATTTGTCGCTTCGGCTGCGCTCAACGACCGACCTATGAATCTGAACCAGCCCCGTGGTTTGATGAGCGTAGCCGAAGCAAAAAACAAAACCCGTTTGAGCGATCAAACGGGTTTTAAAATATGTTGCACTACTACAATACATTCCTACCTCGCCTGAGCGTGTGTATGGAAATGATGATGTGTAGTTCTGTTTCTCATGATGACGTAAAAGTAAAATCTATTTTCGATTTCTCAAAAGAATAGTCGAAAAATAAATAAATATGGCTCTGAGCACCTACTCGAAAAAGTCATCCGGGCGGGCACTTATCTTGATGCAACTTAGTTATTCCCAAGAATTAAAGGAAGGCCGGAGTCTCCACTACCAACGATAACGACCTTTGCATTGGGTGATTTTGAAAGTTCCAACGTAGCATCTATTCCCTTATCCTGTAATATCTTGTCGGTTAAAGAAGCACTTAATATTCTGTTGGCATCCGCCTTACCCTGGGCTTCTATCGTTACTTTTTCCGCTTCTTTTTGAGCTGTAACCAATCGGAATTCGTACTCCAATGATTCCTGCTCTTGCTTCAATTTTCGCTCGATCGCTTCCTTAATCGTTGGCGGTAAGGTTACATCCCGCACCAGTACTTCGTTCAACTGAATGTATTGTCCGTCCACAATTTTTTTGGTTTCCTCGAAAATCTCTGCTTGTATGGCATCCCTTTTACTGGAATACAGTTGTTCCGGAGTATAGCGACCAACCACACTTCTTGCCGCAGAACGTATGGTAGGCAATAGCACCCGTTGTACATATTCCGTACCCTTTTCTTGGTGTAGCTTTCCCAAAAACTCACGTTTTGGCTCAAACCATGCCGAGGCATCCAACTTAATTTCCAATCCATTAGAGGAAAGTACTTGCATTTTCTCAAAAACTTCTTGTTGTCTTACCTCATAAATAAAAACCTTGTTCCAAGGTGCGACAATGTGAAAACCTTCACCCATTGGAGGTTCCTCCGTAACCACACCTCCACCAAAAGTTTTATACAAAACACCGGCTTCACCGGAGCCAATGGTGATGGCGGATTTAGAAATTAATATTACTAAAACTATTAAAATGAAAATAGCCGGTAAGGCAATCTTTGGTAATTTGTCCATTAGTATCTTATTTTTAAATTAATCCGTTAAATTTTCTGATAAACCACTCTGCGGCGAATGCCAACACTATAAAAATCAGTAGCATTTTGAAATCTATCAAAGATACGACATTTTCAGTGCCTTTTTGAGTTGGCACGTATTCTTCATCCGAAATTAGTTGGTTCAAAAGCTCCTTCCATTCTGAAGCAAAATAGTGTTCTCCTCCAGTGTTAGAAGAAAGTTGTGCCATCTTTATATAATTACTGGAAACGAATTGCTTTTCGATGTCGAAATCCGAAATGATAAACTCACCTGTTTCTGAAAAATCCTCATTAACGACAGAGACTTTGAAAGCATATTTACCAGGTGTTAAATTTGTCAAATCCGCTTCAAAGTAGCCATTCTTTAAAACCATGGGCATACGCTGGGTTCGATTGTTTTCTTTATTGGTTATCGAAATTTCCAAAACAGCATTGATATCAAAAATATAGGCTTCGTCAAAATAGGTTGCCGTAATGTAGGCTTCACTAATGCCCTCATATCCTGTCCGGTATTCAACATTCAATCGGTCTCTCCCTTCTGTGGTAGCGAGATAGCGCATAATCTTTCCTATAAACTCATCGAAATTTGAAAAATTCCCCGCATTCCTGTAATTCTGAATCCGCCATTTCCAAATATCCTCCCCAATCAATAATCCTTTTTTCATGGAATCGGTTTCCCATAAGGAAAGTAACGGGGTGTTCATTTCCAGTCCCTTGATTTCCATATTCAGAAGGGTTTCGGCAGAAGTGGCCAACGTAACCGGCCCAGCATCGCTAACTAATGGGGGAAAATCGGTCAAATCAAAATCAGCAATATCGAACTTAGAAAAACCCTTGTTGAGATTGCCAAAAATCTCTTGTTCAGGGTAACCACTTTCTATTTCAAATTCCTTTTGCGCTGCGTTCAAATAATTAAAATCAGTATTCGTTCCAGTGATGATAAGTGCGTTGGATTTCTTTTGTGCTATGAATTCTAGAATATTCTTGAAAGACCGGTTTGGTTGATAGAGTATAAATAAATCAATTTCGTCCAACACACTACGATCTGCCGAGGGCTCTAAAATATTAGCCATCCGCTGTTCATTGCTCTCTATCGATTTTTTAAGTGCTCCCATGTCCGGATGCAAAATTTCCGAAATTAAGCCAATATTGGTTTTTTCGTCAATAACCTCCAATGAGGTTTCCCGTGTATTGTTTAGTGTGTTCCTTTCCGTTGCCAGTGGCGCAACCGCTACTTTAATGGTTTTTAAGCCGATAGCATCCGCATTAATTAAAGTGCTTATATTCTTTAAGTTATCTGTTTCGGAAAGTTTGACGGATTCATTGTAAACAGATTTTCCATTGACCGATATCTTTACGGTAGAAGAAGTGTTTCCTTTTCCTTGATAGGCAACATAGGTTTCCACTGGATATTTATTATTCAAAAAAGCATAAGTATTTGTATTGATGGGGCCAATGTTCAAATCTTCATATTCCGTAGTATCACCGACGGTTATTGCGTGGACGGATGGACTTTTTTTGCGGTTGGAAAAAACGTAGTCCTGGCCAATGGTTTGATTTCCATCTGATATAAGAAGCACGGCAGTCTTCCGATTTAGATAGATGGAAGCTAAAAGATTTAGTGATTTGCTAATATCCGTTTGCTTTTCTTTGAAATAGAGGGTATCAAGCGTTTTTAGTTCAGGACCAAAACTATAGGAATCTATTTCGAACCTATCGGATAGTGCCGA
>CAJQMW010000177.1 GCA_905479535.1 uncultured Maribacter sp.
AATGCCACATTCGGTTCATGAAGGGGCAAGGCGATAAGATTGCCCAACCCTTTTCCCGAAAGGTAGTCTTGATTCGGGAACAATCGGTCAAAGCTTGAAGTATTGTCAAATATGGAAAAAGCTCCGCTTTCTTCGAGAAGATGCTTAAATATGACCCGACTTTTTAAAGCGGGATATGGCCGTTCAAAAAAGACCCATACATGACCGCCATTGCCCGAACGAGACCGCTCCAAATAAGCGGGGATATTATTTGATCGGCAACAGGCGATAAAATCGGTGCATTCTTTTTTCCAGTTCTCCTTATCGAAATCGGCGGCGATAAACCACGAGGAATTATCTTGCAGTAACGGATATAAGCCTACGAGATGTTCTCCCCTAAGATGTTTTGCTATCTGGCCATCGGTCAACGGTAAATACGACTTTTCGGTAAAATTCTTGAATGTGCCTCCATTGATTTTATGTATTCGGTACCTGTACGGGTCATAAAAATAAGCGGGCATGTAACCGCTTTTCTTCCCTTTTTCCCAGCGTATGGCGAACACATCCTCACGCCCTTTAAAAAGCGACCGGAACAGTTGGATCTGTTTGTTTCTATCCGGTTTTGTTGACATTTGGAATTATCGTTTACATTCTACCGAATCATTTTCTTTTCAAGACCTCTAACTTGAATTCAATTTATCCTGCAATTTATCCTGCAATTTATCCTGCAATTTATCCAATATCAATTTTTGGCAGCATCGAGTAATTTTTTAATGCTATTTTTCAAATGATATCCCCCTGTTTTTTTACTTCCTTTATAATCAAGATAACCTTCCAATCGCTTAAGGTCGGATAATATCGTTCGTTCTGAAACATCCAGAGTTTTCCTAAGTTCAACCGCTTTGATACTGGGTTTGTCATAAATTTTAGATATTACTGAAACAAGACGTTTTTTTACCCCCTCAGTTGCTCCCTCAAATACTCCTTCAATTGCTCCCTCAATTGCTCCGACATTTACTCCGACAATAGCTCCGTCATCACTTGTAAGTGCATTTGCCACCGCGGTAACTGGTATTATAGTTTTAAACGTAGCACCTTCAATAAACTGGGGATTGTCTTTACCCGAATAGGCTTTGATATACTTGTTTACATTAAGGATTCCCGAACACAATTCATCGAATCTATCTAATTGTATAAAGAACTTGGCAAAGGACGGATTTTTCAGGAAGGGCGAAAAATTAGTCGGCGATATCACTCTACCGCCTTGTGGTTTGTTGCCATTTTCAGTTTCTAAAATTTATTTCTTTTTGTCCAAGGTGTTCTTTCCAACATTATACGCATAGGTAGCACAAGGCACGTATTGCAAGGTTACGCCTTGAAACTCCTTCTGGGTTTTGACATCAATTGTTGTAACCAATGCAGAAGTTAATTTATTCGAGTTACAGAAATCAATAAGGCTTTTTAACTCGCTAGGTTTTTCTTCATATCTATTGCTCCATTTTATTTCCAAAGCCCAAATAGGTTGTAATGTGCCTTCATCAATTCCCACCATGTCCACCTCTCCTTTTCCCCAACGGGCATAATACGGATTAAACCAATCACGGTGCATCCATTGTGAGTAAATTGCTGTTTCCACCAAGTCGCCCATACGTTTTTCATTTGTAATCGCCAATGGTGTAAATAGCGCGGCGTACAAGGATGGGTTTGAGAGGTACATTTTAAACTTTACCTCTCTTTTGAAACGTTTTCCGCTCTGGTCCACCCTACTAATTTTTTTGACCAAAAAAGCGGACTCTAAATATTCAATATAAGTTTTTATCAGGTGTTTCTTTACACCAGAAGTTCTACTCAATTCTTCATATTCAAACTCATGGGCCGTATTAAAACAAATAGTAGTGAAGAGCCTATTCAATTCTTGCACATCTTTAATACCATACAAACTAGGTAGGTCGCGTAACAGTACTTTATCCACAATATCCTGTTTTATGTAGCGCCCTGGGTTCTTTTGCATTTGAGGAGAGAAAATAATTTCAGGATATCCCCCAAAATTGATGTACTTCACAAAATGATCATTCAACAATTGCGAATTGACGGTATCATAAAAATGCTGTTCCTTCCCTTTCCACAGCAGATTACTTTCGACCATTAGATGCTGTAGGTTGTTGATGTGTATGTATTCGTAGAAGGTAAGTGGTGGCAATAAGAAATCTGTAAAACGCCCTGCACCGCTCTCATTACTTTTAAATTTTAAGGCAGCAGCGGCACTTCCCGATACTATAAATTTTGTACCACGATAACTGTCCACCAATGTTTTTAGATGAATTTCCCAATCTTTCAAATACTGTATCTCATCAAAAAACACAAAACAGTCTTTAGGATTCTGGTTTCCAATAGCTTCCAAGGCATATTTGAAAAGTTCTTCCAATGCAATGTTCGTATATATCGGATTTTCAACCGTTATGAAAATAATTTTTTGGGCAGGCACACCTTCATCTATTAGCTCCTGAATGGTATGGTGTAGCATCACGGTTTTCCCGACCCTTCTTGGCCCCATTAGTACAACGGCCCTGTTAATGGATCGGTCAAATACCATAGGTTTGAAAATATCAAAGTACAATCGGCGTTGCATAGCATTATAATCTTCTTCAATGCCATTATTGCGCCACCAATAATTTTCAAACTGAATACGTTCTAAAACTTGTGATTTAGATATTTTTTCAATCATTATTTTCTTATTTCATTCAAATATAGATAAATAAACAATAATTTTTCACTTATTTAATCAAAAATAAATCTCATAAGAAAAAATATTAATAATTTTTCGCTTAGTTCGTAGGGTATTTTACACAACCGTTTCTTGTTAGATTTTTCCTTCAATCGGAAAAATAATCTATTTTTAGGAATCTAAACCTGACCAAAAATTAATGCCACTATTTCAAACATCG
>CAJQMW010000178.1 GCA_905479535.1 uncultured Maribacter sp.
ATAAGAGGAGCATGAAATCGCTAGGTCTAAAGAAAGCAAACATCACCGTCAGAAATTTTCCCGAGTCCGTGGCCACAATCCGGAAGAAAATACATCTGAGAGATGGAGGTACGGATTATTTGTTCTTTACTAAGAATTACGAAGAAAAGCTGATTGTAGTTTGGTGCGTTAAACAAGGAAGGCTTTAAGTCCGATCTACGGTCATCCTTTAGGAATGCTATTTCCTTCACAAACGTTCCTCGACATTATAAATAATTTCAAAAAGCTGTCCTAAAATTCTCATCTTCGATATTCAAGGGCCATGCCTAAGCTTAGCTAAGTTGACCTTCTTCACATAAATGGAACTCACAAGACTAGCGAGCATAACTTGTTGAAAACGTTTTATTTACTACCAAAAATTATTAATTTATCAAACATAGAACTAAATACTAATGAAAATTTAACTAGATTAGTTTTTTAAATTAAATAGTTTTAAGTTAATTTTATGAACCATTTTCCTTGACCCTTCGGTAAGGAACAACAGAAGATGCATTAAGTAACTAACAACAAACAATAATGACAAAAATTAAAATTTTAAGTAAGTTTTTAATAGTTTTTACACTATTTGCCTTTGTTTCATGTGACGATGACGATTCGGGAAGGAGTCTAGAAATTAGTCTAGAAGGAAGAGGCACGGTGGTAGACGCAATTGGAGTCAACTCCAACGTTTCTGCCTTAGGGGCCGCATTGCAAGCAGCAAGTGGTGATTTGGTGGGAGTCCTAAACGGTGACGGCCCTTTTACTGTTTTTGCACCTAGCAACGACGCTTTTGATGCTTTAGCCGAGCAGTTGGGACTGGAGGATGCCGAAGCAGTTATCACAGCTGCGGGTCCTGAATTACTTTCTCAAATTCTTACCTATCATGTGGTACCAGGCAGTACAGCTTCTGGAGACCTTAGCGATGGCGCTACTTTAACCACGGTCTTGGGTGATGAACTTACAGTGGTAATTTCTGCAGATGGCGCCGTTCAATTACAGGACGCTACTAAATTACCGCAAACGAATCCAGTATCCACGGTAACCGGTGCTGATTTCGAATACAATAACGGTATTATCCATTATATAGATAGGGTCTTGTTGCCACAAGCGGCGATCGATGCTTTGAATATAGACATTAGACCTACCTTACTTGAGTGGGCAACAGGTACTGACGACCTGAGTCTTTTGGCAAGTGCGGTTGCTAAGGCCGGTTTGGTAGAAACAGTTCAGGAATTGGACTCGGCAACCGTTTTAGCGCCAACAAATGAAGCCTTCTCTAATTTATTAAATGATTTAGGAGACGATTATAATAGCTTAGACGATTTTGACAACGAGGTGGAAATTGCCTTACTCGGTGATATTCTCAAATTTCATATTATCGGGGCTCGAGTTGAATCTACCGATTTAATGGCCGGAGATGTAGCCACCGCATTGGAAGATAATTCAATAGCCGTTATACCTGAGGGTGCTAGTTTTGTTTTTGGAGATGCTACGGGTACGAATGCAGGTATCGTTACCGCTGATATTGATGCTACGAACGGTTTTGTACACGTTATCGACAAAGTACTTTTACCACAGGCCGCCTTAGACTTCCTTGCACTCTTGAATTCCGATGATTTGGCTACTATTGTCGTTGCCACTCCAGAGCTAAGCGTTTTAGAGGAGGCATTAATTGCAACCGACTTAGTCGGGGCCTTTGTAGATGATACCAATATGCCAGATTCAACGGCTACGAACTTCACCTATGCTATGCCTGCAACGGTATTTGCACCAACGGATGCGGCATTTACTGAATTGTTGGGCCTTTTAGGGGATGATTATACTAGCATCGCAAGTTTTGATACGGAAGAAGAGTTGCAACTTCTTTCGGATATCTTATTGTACCATGTAGTGGTCGGAAGCGTTACCAGTGAACAATTAGAAGCTGGAGCCGTAATCACCGCAGGTGGAAGCGACCTGGATATCATCGCGACCGTTGGTTCGCCCGGTTTTGTTATTGGGGACGCCACTAATGATGTAAATGCAAATATTCTTTTGGCAGATGTATTGGCAAGGAATGGTGTCGCACATGTTATTGACAAGGTGCTCTTACCACAGGTTGCTATCGATTTTGTGAATTCCTTGAATTAATAATTGGATCAAAAAATATAAACAATTTACTATGTAAGATAGAAAGACTAAAAAAAGGTATCTTATTTACATATACGGAATAGGATACCTTTTTTGGTTCTTTAGCAAAAGACGTAACCAAACACTGTAGTTATAAAGTTTAACGCAACTTGCCAAAAGATTGTCATGATGAAGTAAAAATGATGATTTTGCCCTGTGGACGATTTTAACAAGTAATGTAATTTGATATAGAATAAGTAAAAACGAAGTTCGTTTACCAATTTTTCACTCGAAAAGGTTAGGGCTAATTTTTTCTAATTCATTGAAAATATTATTGGATTGACGCATAGCAAAGTACGTCAGAAAAGGTGTTAGCTGGCAAAATGCTGTTTTAGCTATTGAATTAGAGCACATGAAACGTATCAACTAAACAATTATCATGGGGTAAAATTACTTTTTTTGAAATCTTTGGAGCTCTAAGAGCTTATTCTTTCAAAAATTTAAGAAAATAGGGGTTTGGAAATCCCCGAAAAATTTTTAATATTAAACTGATTTTAGTATTTCTTAACAGTTATTACGACCATATTAACCTAAGAAAATCTGGAATCGTGAATTTCTTTTAAACTAACAAACAACAAGAATTATGAATCAAAAACATGATTACAATTCGGTAAGGACCAAAAAGAAGGGGAATTTCCTCAAAATGGGACTTTTATCGGTAGTCATTTGTCTTGGAGCGCAGGTGGCTTTGGCGAATGCAAAAACTAATACTTCAAGTGAAGTAACTAACGGAATCGTGCAGTTTACCGTTACAGGTACTGTCTTAGACGAAAATGGAAGTCCATTACCAGGAGCATCCATAGTTGAAAAAGGCACAACTAATGGTACACAGACCGACTTTGATGGCAACTTTACTTTGGAGGTAGCTTCAGAAGATGCGGTTTTGTTAATTTCTTACATTGGTTTTAGAAGTCAGGAGCTTGCAATCACTGGATTAACTACGGTCGAAGCAGTCTTAGTCGAAGATGCAGCAGCTTTAGACGAAGTAATCGTGGTAGGCTATGCTACACAGACAAGAGGAGACCTAACTGGTTCCGTTGCATCTGTAGATATGTCAGAAGCTACCAAGCAGCCTATTGTGAACGTAGCGGAGGCGTTAGAAGGTAGGGTTACCGGGGTAAGTATAACCAATGCCGGTGCGCCCGGTGATAATCCCGTGGTTCGTATTCGAGGTTTTGGTACACCTAACAATAACAACCCGTTATATATCATTGATGGGTTACAGACTACCGACCCTGGTATTCTGAATAACATTAATCCGGCGGATATTGCCCAAATGAACGTGCTAAAGGATGGGGCAGCCTCTATATATGGCGCAAGGGCTTCTAATGGTGTCATTATAATAACCACTAAAAACGGAGCCTACAATCAAAACAAGCTAACCGTAAACGTGGATGCATCTGCGGGATTTGCCACGGTTACCAATCTTCCAGATCAGTTGAATGCTAGACAGCTTGGCGAGGTTATCTATGTGAGTAAATTAAACGATGCCATTAGAACCGGAGGAAATGTCAACTCCATAACTCATCCACAGTATTTCCCGAATGGCGGGTTGCCCACCGTG
>CAJQMW010000179.1 GCA_905479535.1 uncultured Maribacter sp.
GTTCTTTTTTACAACTCGTCATTAGCATGGCACATAGCATCCCAAGGCAACCTACGATATTCCTAGTACGAGCTTTATTCAAAATAGTGTTCTTTAATTATCTTATCTAGATGCCGGAGGGACCAAGACCTCATTCATCAATGCCTCCTTATTACCGTTATAGGTTTGGGTAATCGAATTTCCGTTACGGGTCAATCCTTCAAAAATTCCTTGATCCACCATATCCCAAAGGGCATATTTTGCTTCACCGTTTACTTTGATCAGGCCAAAGTGGTTCTCTGATCCATAAGGATTTTTGGCATCTTTCCAAGGTTCGTTGAACGCCTCAAAATAGAAACAAGAGATTCCGGACGCATTCGTCCAGTCCCGTATCATGTCATAGTAGCGCGCTTCTTTAAACTCATCAGTTGCCCTTGATCCCTTAAGGCCATATAATCCGTTTGAAACTGTGGCCCAACCCGTTTCCCCGATATGTATTGGCTTGTCAATGCCCAAACTCTTCATGTAACGGGAAACACTGTCGTACTGACCTTTGGCAAACTCCTTGGCACGAACCATGGCCGACTCAATTTTAGCACTGTCGGATAGCTGCGCCTCATGTTCGGGGACCCGCCAGAATTCAGGATTGTAATGGGTGTTGTGGTAGGGATAGGTATGCATGGAAATATAATCCACCGCATCAATTAAATCCTCCAGGTCCTGCGTATGGTACTCCGGGTCGCCACCGCCCCATGACGAAAAATCATCGGAAGAGGTAATCCATAAATCCTTTGGAAGTTCTCCTGATTTCTTCAGTTGCTGCAAATGGTTCACCCATTTTATGATGACCGATGGCCGGACGTAGTAACTGGTAGCCCATTTGACCATGGCCTCGTTGCCCACGGCAATAACTTTTACTATATCCGGGTACTGCTGTGCCAGCTTTACCGTTGTTGCGATTTCGACCGCATTCCTTTCACTTTCCTGATTATGGTCAGGTTCCAAATCCGTCCATGCATTTTTACAATCGATCCAGGCGCCGAGCATCACGTACATTTCAAACGTTGGGTCTTCTTTCATTAATTCATGGATCGCCTTTAAAACGTTGCTGGCGTGCGGTAGGTGTACTTTGTAAGTCCTTATCATCTTAATACCCATGGCGGCCATAATTTTCATGTCTTCCTTTAGCTCGTTCAAGGTAGGTTCAATATCGTGATCCGCATCCCTGTAGCCGCCGTAGGACATCGCTAGATAATCTGGATTTCCCAATAGTTGTTTCGCTGTCATATTCTTGGTCTCCTGCACTTTTAAGTTGGTTTTGGATTTTTTTGTTTCGCAACAATTTATTGCAAAAATCATTGTAATTGCTAGTAGAACTTTAAAAAATCTTTCAAACCTCCTCATCTCAAATTTTTCTCTTTCAACTGAATTCTGATTTCTTTAATCGCACCTGTTCTTTCAAAAACCATTCTACTGGTATTTTTATCCAATTCTAATTTCTGAAAGCTGGTTGTTTGATTATCCTTGAATTTTACCAGCACCCCCTCCCTGTCCGCCAATTCATAAATCATAGGTACTTGACAAAGCGTAAAGCAAAGACTGTTCACATTCAAATGAAGGGTTTGCTCCTTTTGATTTACATCGACATAACGGAAATCCTTTGGATCGGATAAAAACTCATCTTTTCTAAGCATTACCGGCCAATATATTAACTGACCGGCTCTTATGAAGACACCGAGTTCGCCGAACCTGCTAATGATATCTTCTTTTACCTGCCCCGTCATACCCGGTTGTTGGGCACCCTTACCGCCAGGTGTATGAGAGTAGGGGTCGGTAGGAAAGGCACCGTAGAGCGACGGGGGTTTATGCACCCCTATTCCTTCATTGATTTCGTAATAATGGGCCAATAATCGTCCCACAATTTCAGCTTCCGCATCTTTTTGTATGGCTTCCAAACAGCATTCCTGCACCGCCAACTGTAGTTTAGATACCATATGCCAGTAAATGGAACCTAAGCCTTCATAGCCATAAAACGTTCCCGATCTTCCCGTAAATGCCTTGTGATCAAACACCTTTTCAAAAGCTTCGAACAGAAGATTGCGCTCTTTTTTTACCAGAGTTTCATATCGTGAACCCTTCAGTTCATGCAAGGCTTCTTCCAAACTTCGTTCGTTATTGAAGTTACCGTTAAAGTGTACCTTGCCATTGAGGTCCTCTTCAACAATTTTGGTGTTATTGTCCCGAATCAAGGTTTTCATCAACTCAGATTTCGCCACTTCTTCTTTAGGGATTGTATTTTTTTCTGTAAAACGATTTAATTGTTTATTGGGATACAGGAGATAACTGTATTGATCTTCCCTGAAAAGTGCGCTATTTTTAAGTCCGTCCAAAACTTCCAAAGCCTGAAGGGGAGAAAGGTAACCACTACTTAAAACGGCTACTTGCCCTTCTAACATCTCCTCCAGATGAGAAATTCTTACTTCGTTCTCATTTTCTACCGTCATCAAATTATAGGCATGGTACATATTATCACCACGTTCGTTCGCATCTATGGAGTGTTCAAGATAGTGGATAGCGGTTTGCAAGAAATTTTTTATTTCCACCAAAGAAATGGGTTTCTTGTTACCTGAAAAGGAATTGGTGTAAATCTGTGATCGGAAATGTTCTCCTGCTTTCCCCAAGCCATCCATAACTTTTTTACGAGCTGAATCCGATATATCACCTTCCAAGATTTCCTTAGAATCTTCTAGGGTCTCTTTAATGCGATTAAAAAATACGACCATTTCTTCTGAAATGTCAATGTTGTAATCTGATTGATTGGACAAAAGTTCATTGAAAAAAACGAGGAACCGTCTCAGATAATAAAGCGTAACCATAGAAACGCCATTCCCTACCAATGCGTTATTCGCATCGTTCCATTCCGGTCTTTGTGTATTCATCCAAATACCGCCATCAGGGATAAAATTGGAAATTTTGGATAGCATGGTCGCCAATATTTTCTCTATAAGGTTGACCTTAACAATGTTATCGTTCAACGCTCCCAACAAAGCACCATCAGCACCCCATTCTTCCCGTTTCTTACGGATTTTTT
>CAJQMW010000180.1 GCA_905479535.1 uncultured Maribacter sp.
AGAATATATTATTCCGGGCCAGGATTTTGTTCCACAACATATTCCATTACAGGAAGATGAAGAAGAGTTAAATCATTAGGCTCAAAACCTAAATTTCATTACAAATGCCCAATTTTTATAATTGGGCATTTTTGTTTGCAACAGGTTTAGATAAATACATTCATTACTTTTGTAACACTAGTAATTCAATAATTGATATATGAAAAGAGTAATCGTTTTAGTGGTGTTGATGTTTTTGGGTCTCCAAGCATTTGCTCAACGCAAGCCTAAGATAAAGGGAAATAAAAATGTAGTGGAGGTAAGGGAGGATCTTCCGGCTTTTAATGCCGTTCAATTAGATGATGATCTTGAAATCGTTTTACAAAAATCTTCCAACGAGGGTTATGCACTAGAAACGGATGACAATCTCATAGATGTATTAAAATTTAAGGTATCTGACAGTACACTTGTCATTTCCTCCTTTTACAACATTACTGCAAAGAAAAAGTTGAAGATCACTATTTATTATACGGAGTTGGATGCTGTAACGATGCGTAATGGTGAAATTAGTATGAAGGATGTTATCTCTACGGACAGGTTGGACGTAAATACTTACGGAACTGCAAGATTGGAATTGAATGCAACCGCTGATATTATCAATATTAATATGGAGGAAATAAGTTCGGGTGATTTCAATCTCGCCAGTGATTCGCTTAATTTAACATTAAAAGACCGTATCGATGTAAAAGTCTACGCTACGGGCGCAAAAAATACACTTTATATGTATAAGAACGCATCCGCCAAAATGGAAGGTACAACGGGCTTTTTAATGGCTAAATTATATGGTGATAGTAGTCTAAAAGCGGAAAAATTGGAGACTATAAAGACCCTTTTAATTTCCGAGGACTCTCCCAAAGCGCAGGTAAATGTTCTGGAAGATTTTCAATTATCCTCTCGCGGATCTTCAAGAACCAGTCTGTACGGCAACCCGAAGATTACTATTCTAGACTTTTTGGACACGTCACAATTGGATAAGGAGAAGGATTAACTGGCTATTGGGGCTGTTATTAAATGTTCAGGTATCCCAAAACCATCTACTAAAGAATTCATATGTGGCCTAAGTTCCGTACAAAGCCGTTCTACCCTTTGCCGGATAGCTTTTGATTTTGAACTTCCCAAATAACCCTGTTCCAAATACCAAGATGCATCTTTAAGAATTTCATGAAGTGCGTAGAGCGTTCCCAACTTCTCGAAAAGCACCCTATTTTTAGGGTCGGAAATATTCGCTGTAAACGAAATGTAGGTGTTATAGGCAAGTTCCACGCTATACGCTTTCCCTAACTCTAATAAATGTGTTTGAACCTTTAAAAAGGCTTGATACGAAGGTATTCCCTTTTTTATATAACCCCTAATACGCATGGCAAGCGTATAGGTAAGTCTTCGCGTTCTATAATCAAAAGCGTGCTTATGAAATTTAGGATTATAAAGGTGCGCGGCTTCCACTTTGTTCGAATACATCGGGTTAATATTTCCAAGTTTATCGCTCAATTGTTTTGCCAAGACTTTCAAAACGGATGAAAACCCTGCACTGTTGAACTCTGCTTTAAAATCTGAAAGTACCCCCTTTGCCGCCAATTGCAAAAGCACATTGTTGTCACCTTCAAAAGTGGTGAAAATATCTACGTCACCCTTAAGGTCTGCGATACGGTTTTCCAAAAGATATCCTTTGCCGCCACAGGCTTCCCTACATTCCTGAATAGTTCCATTGGCATACCACGTGATGATTGATTTTAATCCCGCTACTTGGGTTTCAACTTGTCGCTTATCCGGTTGGGAGTCATCGCAATAGACTTCCATCATTTTATCCAACGTCACGTGAAATACATAGGCACTAGCGACTAAAGGCGTTAAACGCAATTGATGGGTCGGATAATCCATAAGTAAATCCTCCTGTACCTTAACGTTATCATTGAACTGTCTTCTTTTCAAGGCATGTTTTATGGCAACGGTCAGGGCCATTTTGGCCCCGCCTAAACCGGCCCTTGCCACACATATTCTACCACCCACCAAAGTACCCAACATGGTAAAAAAGCGTTTGTTGGGATTTTTGATAGCTGAATGGTATTTGCCTTCGGGGCTTATATCGCCATATTTGTTCAAAAGGTTTTCTCGAGGTACGGATACTTGATTGAACCATATTTTACCGTTATCCACCCCGTTGAGTCCTAATTTGTAACCGTTATCCTCAACGGTTACTCCTGGCAGCAATTGGTGACCATCGTTTCTTAGCGGTACCAGAATAGCATGAACACCTTCATTTTTACCGTTCACGATCAGCTGTGCAAAGACCGAAGCCATTTTGGCGTGTAAGGCATTGCCTATATATTCTTTATTATCATTTTCCCCGGGGGTATGGATGACTAGTTGGTCGGTTTCTTTATCGTAGGTTGCGGTAGTTTTAATTCCCCTTACATTAGATCCGTGACCTGTTTCGGTCATGGCAAAGCAACCTAACAATTCAGCTGCTCCTGTTTTGCTTAGAAAAGCATCATGATGCTTTTTAGTCCCCAGTTTTTGGATGCTTCCACCAAATAACCCAAATTGTACCCCGAACTTTATAGTTAGGCTGCCATCAACATACATCATGTTTTCAAATATAGTGGCGTAACCTTCCATATCCCCATTACCGCCGTAGGCTTCTGGATAAGCCACGGCTCCGTAACCTTTTTGAGCCAAAAATTTTACTTGGTTTAAAACCAATTCCCTAAATTCTTCCTTATTTCGATGAACTCCCCAATCGAAAATTGGATTTTTTAAAAGAGACCTAAAACTATCGACAACATTGGTATGTTTACCTTTTAGTAGGGTATCTATTTCCGAGGCGTCGTAATAGTCGGATGAAGATTCATGTACGACCTCAACATCAAATAAATGGTTGTAGTGATTGGGCTGTATGCCGAGATTTATCTCTATTTCTTTTAAATGCTCGTTAAAGGGGCAAACCTCGTGGTATGTACAAACAACTTTTTGACTAAAGGTGGCCAAGGGATAAATTTCACTTTCAATCAACTTTACCTTGGATGTCGAAATAAGGTGTCTCCACTCTTTAAACTCGCTGCTTGGTGGAGGGTTGTCAACTTTAAGCCAGGATTTTAAACTTTTTTTTTGGTCCGTGTCCAAAGTGGAATCTTCCCTTATCGCCTTTTCAACTACATTTATCTCTGAAGTGGATAGGAGGTCATCCGACCAGATGACATAAAAAATGGGAATATATTGAAGTATTCCCGGGGGGTAATTTTTCTTTTTCATAATCTGAAATTACAAAATATATTCACCATAGAAGAATCCCAAACCTTGCTTCTCAAAGCCTAAAGATCCTTTTTCTTTTTCCGCTATCTTTGTAAAAGAGACAAGTTTTGGATTGTTCCAAAACCCAAGTCGATTTAATTCCACCGAACGTGTATGTGCTGCTATTATCGGAAAAGTTATGAATGAATTTTTGGACCCTACTGGAGATAGTTTTACCAATGAAGAACTAGATATAGAAAGGGCTTTGCGTCCGGTAACCTTTGATGATTTTACGGGTCAGGAGCAGGTTCTGGAAAACTTGAAGGTTTTTGTGGAGGCGGCCAACCAAAGGGGAGAAGCTTTGGACCATACCTTGTTCCATGGCCCTCCAGGTTTGGGAAAAACGACTTTAGCACATATTCTGGCCAATGAGTTAGGGGTAGGTATTAAAATAACCTCAGGTCCAGTGTTGGACAAACCGGGAGACCTAGCTGGCCTATTGACCAATTTGGAGGAGCGCGATGTGCTTTTTATAGACGAGATACATCGGCTAAGCCCTATAGTGGAGGAATACCTGTACTCGGCTATGGAGGATTACAGGATAGATATTATGATAGAGAGCGGTCCCAATGCACGTTCTGTTCAAATTAACTTGAGCCCTTTTACCCTTATTGGGGCAACTACACGCTCCGGACTGTTGACCGCTCCTATGAGGGCACGTTTTGGCATTCAGAGTAGACTCCAATATTATTCAACCGAGCTATTATCGACCATTGTGGAACGTAGTGCAGAGATACTAAAAGTTCCAATATCCTTGGATGCCGCAATTGAAATTGCAGGGAGGAGCAGGGGCACGCCAAGAATTTGCAACGCCCTATTAAGAAGGGTTCGCGATTTTGCGCAGATAAAAGGTAATGGCAATATTGATATGGATATCTCCAAATTCAGTTTAAAAGCTTTGAACGTGGACGCTCACGGGTTGGATGAAATGGACAATAAAATATTAACTACCATAATTGATAAATTCAAGGGAGGCCCGGTAGGGATAACCACGCTGGCAACCGCAGTTTCTGAAAGTGCAGAAACCATAGAGGAGGTTTATGAACCCTTTTTGATCCAACAGGGTTTTATTATGCGTACCCCTAGGGGCCGGGAAGTAACAGAATTGGCCTATAAGCACTTGGGAAGGATTAAGGGGGGCACGCAACCTGGATTGTTTTAGATGAAAAATCTTCCAAGGGTAACCGGTTATCAGGTCTTTAAGAACAGAAAAAGTATCCTTAAAAACCCACTGCCTTTTCATCATGCCAACTTCAAAAGATTGGGTGATACTTTTAAAGTAAGCGTTGGGCCAGTTAAAACCATCATTTTTACCAGAGACCCTGGATTTATAAAACACATCCTTCAAAAACAGCATAGGAAATACCATAAATCTTCATTACAGACAAAGGATTTGGCTAAGTATATAGGCAAAGGCCTGTTGACATCAAACGGGGAACATTGGCGTATCCACCGTAGAATGGTGCAACCGGCTTTTCATAAAAAGAAGCTAGAGGGTATGCTGGGTACGATGAGGTTGGCCATT
>CAJQMW010000181.1 GCA_905479535.1 uncultured Maribacter sp.
CCCACATGTCTCCTGATTTGGGTAAGGTACGCATGCCTATATAGTGGTTTAGACCATCGATATTCTGCAAATCGAACTCGTTCATATCGCGAATGCCGTCTATGTGAATGTTCATTCCCAAAGGCTCCGGGTACTGTGGCGCGCCCAACGTAATATTCCATAATGGAAAGGAAAACAGTCCCAATAAAAATA
Organism: uncultured Maribacter sp.; assembly: GCA_905479535.1. GTDB lineage: Bacteria > Bacteroidota > Bacteroidia > Flavobacteriales > Flavobacteriaceae > Maribacter. The sequence goes on from CAJQMW010000181.1 coordinate 193, forward strand.
GAGGGCCTATCATCATTATGATACTTGCTTTTTTCATAAATACTAATTTTATGTCATTCCTGCGAAGGCGGGAATCCTCTAATTTTTTAAGTAAGCCGTAAGTGATTCTTTTAAAAAGCGGGCCGGTTTTAAGACTCAACCCGCTTTCAGTTTAAAAAAACAATCACTAAAAAAATCTTAATCGCCTAGAGAATAGGTAAGCGGCACATTAGAACCAGCTGGGGATACCCTTACATATCCTTGCATTTCTTGATGTAAAGCGGAACAGAAATCTGTACAATAAAAAGGCCACACCCCGGGTTTTTTGGGTTCCCAAAGCGAAGTTTTGGTTTGCCCTGGCATTATCAGCAATTCGGAAGTATTCTGACCGATCATTGCAAAACCATGTGGCACATCAAAATCTTGTTCATGATTTGTGATATGGAAATATACCTTGTCACCTACTTTGATGCCTTCAATATTGTCCGGGGTAAAATGACTTCGGATGGTTGACATGTAGACATGCACCACGTTGCCATCTCGTTCTACTCTTGCATCCGCAGGGTTTAGGACCGCATAGGGGTGTTCGTTCTCCGTTAAACGATATATCTTTTTAGCCTTAGGAGCTAACAAATCGGCAGGTATACCGGCCGCATAATGCGGTTCGCCATGTGTTGGAAAATCATAGATCAGCTCCATCTTGTCCCCGGATATATCATAAATTTGGGCAGAGTGTTCCATTTCCGGTCCCACGGGCAAATACCTATCCTTTGTAATCTTGTTCATTGCCACCACATACTTACCAAATGGCTTGGCGGAATTTCCACCGGGAATCATCAAGTGGCCTACGGAGTAGAAGGTGGGTTGTCTATCCAACACTTCCCATGTACCCAACTTCCATTTTACCACCTCTGAAGAGATGAAGAATGTTGTGTATGCATTTCCTTGGCCATCAAATTCGGTATGTAATGGACCCAATCCACCGCTTTTTACGACTCCGGCCAAAACATCTTCGAATTTTAAGATTGGAATTCCGTAAGCCTCTCCGTCGAATTTTTCACCTTCGATTGCAGCAATCATTTTATCAAAGGAGTGAACGGTCAGGTCAGCGGATAATTTACCGTTTCCAATAATGTACTGTCCGCTTGGGTCAACATCGCAACCGTGTGGGGATTTTGGTGTAGGCAAGAAGAAAACAGCTCCTGGGACATCCAAAGGATTAACTGTAAGCACCTCTTTTTTCATAGTAGAAGTAGCCATGTGAGTTTGCTCGTCATACACGTTATGCGCATATTCAGCAGGCACTTTAGTGCCACCTCCATTATTTACATATTCTTCAATTTTTTTCCAGTTAACGGCAGCGATAAAATCCTTGTCGTTTTGGGAAGCATTTACTTCCTGTAATGTATTGGCCTCTTCCGTATTATAGGTCGTAAAGAAGAACCAACCATGTGATTTCCCTCGGCCAGGATGTGAAAGGTCATAATTGAACCCGGGCATCATCAATTGAAATTTCAGGTCCAAATGGCCGTGCTCGGGGTCTACACTAATAAAAGACAAAGCCCCTTTAAAATTACCTTTATATTCATTTATAGGCATATCACGTTGCGGAACGGGAACGGAAAAACGTGTTCCTGCCACCACGTATTCCGTGTTCTCGGTAATGAAGGAAGAACTATGGTTACCTGCACTATTTGGGAGTTCTATAATTTCCTCTGTCTCGAACGTGCTCAAACTAACCCGTGCTATGCGTGGTGTGTTATTACCATTGATAAAAATCCATCGTCCATCCAATTCCCCATTGCTTTGGGAAATATCTGGGTGGTGAGAATCGTCCCAGGGAACAAAACCAAAAGAGGTGTTCAACATGGGTTTGGTTTCTTCTGAATACCCGTAACCCGAGGTGGGAAACTGGGAAAATACGGGTATTTCTTTGAACATCCTACCGGAGGGAAGCCCGTAAACGGTAATATTACCACTATAACCACCGGACATAAAGGCATAAAACTCATCGTGTTCCCCTGGTGCCACATAGGCTTTTTCAGCGGCACTTGAAGAAAGTGCTCCGTTGGAAGAACCTTTACCATTGCCCTGGTTGCCGCAACTTCCTAAAAGAGCGGTTATTCCCAAGAGCATCATCATATACTTATACTTTTTCATTTGTATTTATTTAAATTGATTATAGTTGTTTTTTATTCCGATGGTGGTAAGATCACCTTATCCACCACATGTACAATTCCGTTACCTGCGGGAATACTGGCTACTATTTTAGCACCGCCCACGTATACATCATCGCCTTTGACTTCTACTATGGCGTTTTGATCGTTGGCCTGTCCTATTTTTTTGAACTTCTTTAAAAACTCCTTATCATAATTACCTGCGGTAACATGGTGCTTTAGGATGTTTGCCAGTGCCTCTTTATTCTCCGGCTTCAACAAATCTTCTACCGTACCTTCGGGCAAGGCATCAAAAGCCGCATTGGTAGGCGCAAAGACCATTAAAGGGCCGGCGTTGACCAGGGCATTCTCTAAACTGGCCGCTTGTACGGCAGCTACTAGGGTAGTATGATCAGGAGAGCCTATGGCAATTTGAAGCACATTTGGTGTGGATTCATCATCCTCAATAAAGGCTTGCCCCTGCTTTTCGGTATCCGCAGGAATTGAACTAGCTGAGGGAGTGGTCGTTTTCTCGTTTTTAGTTTCATTTTTACAACTGAAGACAAACAATAGCAGTAAAAATGAACCGATTAGAAATTTAAAATTAGTTGTTTTCATAGGTGTGATTATTTATAAGGTTCTAAAATATTCCAATATGGCGCGGGTTTCTTCTACGGTGAGGTTTTGATTGGCCATAGCGGCCCCGTTAAATTCAATCAATAGATCTTTGGCGCAGCGGTCTTGTTCGGTCATGAGTTTCGGATCAAGGATCATGTTCATAATCCACTCGGGACTCCTTCTTTCCATGATACCCTTTGGTGAGGGGCCAATAAACCTTTTGTCAAGCTTGTGACAAGCCGTGCAATTGGTATTATAAATAGCTTCCCCTTTGGCAGCCATTTCCATGTCAATTTCAGGGTCAAGGGTAATGTCCTTTATTTGGCCCACCCCTTTTTCATCTAGGGTAATACGTTGGGAAGCGGGGACTGCATCCGTTTCCGAAACGGCCTCCACTGGTTTTTCTGTGGATTTTTCCCTATCCACGCTAAAACCATCTTTTTTTTTCTCGTCTTTACCTCCGCAACTTAGTAGCAGGGTAGAAAAAACAATCGCTAAACTTCTGATTATAATCTTCATTTTAAGGTCATTTATTAATTATTGACCCAAAAATAAATCCATGAAAACAGATAAAACATGACGAATGTCATATTAAAGATAAAAAAGTCTTTTAATCTTTATTGGAGAAAAATAGAATGATTTCTATTTTTACAAAAAACAGTTCTATGATTTCTAATTCTTCTAAATATGCCTTGATA
>CAJQMW010000182.1 GCA_905479535.1 uncultured Maribacter sp.
TTCCTGTTCTTTTGTTAATGAACAGTGATTACAAACGAGTAAACTGGTTCGTGGTGATGGCCGGTATCGTAATTTTGGCAGGACACTATATGGATATTTTCATTGCGATTATGCCTTCTACCGTTGGCGACCAATGGTATATTGGCATTCCTGAAATTGGAGCTTTGTTGTTTTTTGCCGGCTTCTTTATATTCTGGGTGTTCAGGGCACTGACAACTGCTCCTTTGCAACCTAAGAGGAATCCGTTTATTGAGGAAAGTAGACACTTTCATTATTAGATTACTGAGTTTTAAAGTATAATATTAAATCATACAATGACTACATTATTAACTTTAGTTGTTTTAGTTCTAGTGGCAATCGCTATTTGGCAAATGACCAAGATGTTTGAATTATCACAGCTCAAAACAAATAATTCTGAGATAGCTTCGGATAAGGATAACAAGTACAATGGTTACATGATGTTCGCTTTTCTCATTTTTATTTATGCGATTACAATTTTCAGTTTCTGGAAATATGGTAAGTTCTTGTTGCCAGAGGCAGCTTCTGCCCACGGAAGCGAATATGATTATCTAATGCTAGTTTCTTTTATAATCATATTTGTCGTACAGACAATTACACAGGCACTACTGCACTATTTTGGGTATAAATATAGGGGCGAAAAGGGAAAGAAAGCTTTGTTTTATGCCGATAATGACCGTTTGGAGTTTATTTGGACAATCATTCCCGTTATCGTATTGGCCGGTCTAATCTTATGGGGTTTATACACTTGGACAAATATCATGGACGTTAACGATGAAGACGACCCTTTAATAGTGGAATTGTATGCCCAACAGTTTAACTGGACAGCAAGATATGGCGGTGCCGATAATGTATTAGGAGGAGCCAATGTAAGAATGATTGACATAGACAGGGCAAACGTTATGGGTCTGGATGAGGCCGATACCTATGCGGCGGATGATGTTATTGTAAAGGAATTGCACCTACCAGTAGGTAGAAAAGTGAACTTTAAAATGCGTTCTCAAGATGTACTGCATTCGGCATACATGCCACACTTCAGGGCACAGATGAACTGTGTTCCTGGTATGATAACCGAGTTTTCTTTTACACCCATTTACACTACCGAGGAGATGAGACAAAACCCTGATGTTGTCGACAAGGTTAAAAGAACAAACGTAATAAGAGCGGAGAAATCGGCTTCCGGTGAGGAAGTTCTCGATCCTTGGGAATTCGATTATATTCTACTATGTAATAAGATATGTGGAAAATCGCATTATAATATGCAGATGAAGATTATTGTGGAAACGGAAGAAGAGTACAACGAGTGGATGGCCAATCAGGCTACTTTCGCCGAGACAGTACTTAAGGATGACTCCGATCAAGCGTTTAATACTTTAGAAGGAGCTTCGACGGGGCAGTAGGTATTTATGCGAAATTTAAAATTAGGCTAGAAAAAGAAGTTAAATAAAAAAAAGAATTGGATTATGTCAGTAGTAACAGCACATGCACATGTAGATGATCATGCACATGATGATCATGGACATCATCACCACAAAGAAACCTTTGTAACAAAATACATATTTAGTCAAGACCATAAAATGATTGCAAAGCAGTACTTGATTACTGGTTTGATAATGGGTTTTATCGGTATAGCAATGTCCTTATTGTTTAGGATGCAGTTGGCGTGGCCAGGGGAATCCTTTCCAATATTTGAGGCTGTTTTGGGAAAATGGGCTCCGGATGGGGTTATGGATGCTGATATCTATTTAGCATTGGTGACCATACACGGTACCATAATGGTATTCTTTGTACTTACCGCCGGTTTAAGCGGTACTTTTAGTAACCTTTTGATTCCTTTACAAATTGGAGCACGGGACATGGCATCTGGTTTCTTGAACATGGTTTCATACTGGTTGTTCTTTACATCCAGTGTTATCATGGTACTTTCATTATTTGTTGAAGCAGGACCTGCAGCGGCGGGTTGGACAATATATCCACCATTAAGTGCGCTTCCTATGGCACAATCTGGTTCGGGAATGGGTATGACCCTTTGGTTGGTCTCTATGGCCATCTTCATAGCGTCATCCCTTTTAGGTTCTCTGAACTATATCGTTACGGTCATTAACCTAAGAACAAAAGGGATGTCCATGACCAGATTACCGTTGACGATTTGGGCGTTCTTTGTTACGGCTGTAATTGGGGTTATTTCGTTCCCAGTTTTGCTTTCTGCAGCTTTATTATTGATTATGGATAGAAGTTTCGGTACATCCTTCTTTCTTTCGGATATTTTTATACAAGGCGAGGTATTGCATTACCAGGGTGGATCACCGGTCCTTTTCGAACATTTGTTTTGGTTTTTGGGACATCCAGAAGTATATATTGTACTATTGCCTGCATTAGGTATCACCTCGGAAGTAATGTCCACTAACGCGCGTAAGCCTATCTTTGGCTATCGTGCCATGGTTGCGTCGATCTTGGCCATTGCATTCCTATCAACCATTGTATGGGGCCACCATATGTTCATCTCAGGAATGAACCCATTTTTGGGATCTGTATTTACATTTACAACATTATTGATCGCGATTCCCTCGGCAGTAAAGGCATTCAATTATATAACCACCCTGTGGAAAGGTAACCTTCAACTGAATCCTGCTATGCTATTTTCAATTGGTTTGGTATCAACATTCATTACGGGAGGTCTTACCGGTATCATTTTGGGTGATAGTACCTTGGATATTAACGTGCACGACACTTATTTTGTAGTAGCCCACTTCCACCTGGTTATGGGAATATCTGCTTTATATGGTCTTTTTGCTGGTGTCTATCATTGGTTCCCTAAGATGTTCGAAGGCAAAATGCTCAATAAAAATTTAGGCTACGTTCACTTTTGGGTAACTGCAATCTGTGCCTATGGTATTTTCTTCCCAATGCATTTCGTCGGTATGGCCGGAGTGCCGAGAAGATACTATCAGAATACTGCATTCCCCATGTTCGATGAGTTGACGGATGTTCAAATATTAATGACTGTCTTCGCTCTAATGGCTGGTGCGGCACAGTTGGTATTTGTGTATAACTTCGTTCATAGTATATTCTACGGTAAAAAAGGGCCTCAAAACCCATGGAGTTCAAATACTTTGGAGTGGACGGCAGAAATGAAACATATTCATGGAAACTGGGACGGTCCTATTCCTGAAGTACACCGTTGGGCTTATGACTATAGCAAGTTAAATAAAGACGAAAGCGACTATGTGATTGCGGGTCAAGATTACGTGCCACAACACATTCCGCTTCAAGAGAACGAGGAAGAAATGCATCATTAATTACTCGCATTGGCGGGTACCTAATAAGATGCCTAGATAATGAAAACCCTTTCAAAATTTTGAAAGGGTTTTTTTTATGAAGTTTTTCTTTTAAAATATTAGATATACCCATTATTGGGTATTGAACTCAAAGGGTTGCTCCATTACATTTGTGGTAATTAGAACCAATAGTTTTGAGGAGAATTATTTGGAACTTGACAAAACGCCTCTGGGGAGGGGCGTTTTTTTGCACATCAGTTTTTACATATTCTAACAAGTTTGTTTTACATGGTTTGAACTTTAACTGACCACATGGTTATCCCAAAACCCTTTGTATATTTGTGTATATGAATGAGCACCTTGACCCTTCCGAAGAACATTTAACACCACAGGATGTAGATCTAGAAAGAAAATTACGTCCACTATCCTTTGACGACTTTACTGGGCAAGACCAAGCACTTGAAAACCTCCAAATATTCGTACAGGCAGCAAATCAACGAGAAGAAGCCCTTGACCACACACTATTCCATGGCCCTCCAGGATTGGGTAAAACTACACTAGCACATATTCTTGCAAACGAACTGGAAGTAGGTATA
>CAJQMW010000183.1 GCA_905479535.1 uncultured Maribacter sp.
AACATAAGTATAAGTATGTCCTTTGTCTTTTTATATTCGTTATAGGAATAAACGTCCCATAGAATGGCATAGAAGGAAAACATTATTGAAAAGATATACACTGTGGCGGTTATGGCCACAAAAAAGTCCCAATTCAGAATTCCCAACCAATAAAATAGTATGATGGTGAAAAACCCAAAAAATTCTAGGATGGGCGCCAACCATTCGTAAAAAAACCAATACGGATAACTTAACATTCCCAAGCGGCCGAACTTGGGATTAAAGAACATGTCCTTATGCTTGTAAAGGGTTTCCAAGTTACCCCTAGCCCAACGGTCCCGTTGATTAATTAATATTTTGGTATCCTCTGGAACCTCCGTCCAGCATAAGGGGTCCGGTATATATTCTACCGTATAGGGTAGTTTGCGTTCGTGCATGTAGCGTCTCATCTTAAAAACGATTTCCATATCCTCACCAACGGTATTGGTATCGTAACCGTCTACGGCCAAGGCTATTTCACGATCAAAAAAGCCAAAAGCTCCCGATATAATGAGCAGGCTGTCTATTCTTCCCCACGCCATACGTCCTAGAATAAAGGAGCGCGTGTATTCCAAAAGCTGAAAACGGGCCAACCAATTCTTGGGTAATCGGATTTCCTCTAATTGCCCACCTTGAATAACGCACGAGTTTGCCACGCGAATAACACCGCCAACGGCAATAACTCGTTTCTCGGAGCGCTGAAAAAAGGATTTGACCACATGTAACAAGGCATCAGGCAACAGCAAACAATCAACGTCTATACAACCCACATATTGGTTGGTAGATAAGGCCATACCGGTATTCAGTGCGTCGGACTTGCCACCGTTTTCTTTATCGATGACCGTTAGTTTGGAAAACGCCTTATGGGGTGACTTATAAATTCCCCGTATGGGTTTCGACTTCCATTCAGGATCAATTTCCTGCTCTATTTGAACAAGGTCATAAGCATCAATCATTTTTTGAAGCGTATCATCCTTACTTCCGTCATTAACCACCATTACCTCATAGTTTACGTAGCGAAGGGACATTAGGGAACGTATATTTTCCACTATGGTCATGCCTTCGTTGTACGCCGGTGCGATGATGGTGATGCTTGGGGCTAACGGCGACGCCATAAGTTTGGACATGTCCCCGAAACTATTTTTATTACGGTAATGGATGGAGTTCCTAGTGGATAGGTACCCCATGGCCGTAAACATGGTAAACAGGACTACCGTAAACAACAAAAAAACGATGTTTATGTACTCCAGGACGATATCAAAAATTCCGCTACCCATTAAATTTACTGTATAGTTTGGTAGACATGGAACATAAATGATCAAACAAGGTATTACCATAAGTATCATCGCTATCCGATAAGAACTTGGTTTTGCCTAAAGGTTTTGATTTATTTATTTCAAAGTCTATTTCAAAAATATCCGACGGTTCGGATTTACTCCCTAAAAACTCATTCTCAATTTCCTGATTATGCTCAGATGCTAAACGTTTCATTAATTTTCTTAGACTAGATTTGGCTTTTTTGCGTATTATCGCCTCGTCCGAATTGATCATCATGCGCAACAAAGGAATTTCCTTTTCGTCACCAACGGCAATTACTTCCTGTAATAGAATGAGTTTGGATTCCAAATCCCCTCTTTCCATAAGCTCGTTAAAAACACTATCCCCCGCCTCGAACTCCGTTATCTTAAAATATCCAATTCCCTTATGTTGATTTTTGAATCGTTGGATCAAGTCTTGAATTCTTTCCCGAACATCGGTTGAACTTTCGCTTTCATAAAGATGTTTCAAGAATGGTATTTCTCTATGATCGCCCAATTCCGAAATATTTTCCAAAAGGACCATTGTTTCCAATATTTCGTTCTCGTAAAACGCTGCACCAGGTATTTTTAGAGTGATTTTGTCTTTTTCTTTGACATTGTTCTCCAGTTCAGTAGTCATTTCAATGGATGAAGAAACTTCTAAAGGCGATGCGTTTGAAAATGCATTTGACCAATCAATCGCTATGACTTCCTCTTCCGCAATCTGTTCTAGCCTTATTTCTTCGCAATCAACTTCCATGTCAACTAGACTTGAAAGCATTATGTCGGCAATACTCTTTGGTTGTAGACCATCATCGTTTACCGCATGGTAATATTCGTTGTCTTTATCCATTTCTGTTGTTTCGATATTTAAATAAGGTACATCCTGTACTTCTTCGTAAACTATTGTATATTCCTTTAGCTCCGGGACGATGGTCTGCTCTGCATCAACGATTTGTGGGAGAAAGTCAATGTTTATGGCAGGTTGTCTTGCTTCAATGGATACTTCCTCATAAATAACGTCCAAATCATTGATAGCCGCAACATTGTCTTGGAACTCATTTTCTGATGCGATTGTAGTTGGTGTCTCCTCTGTTTCCTCATTTATGACTATGGGCAAAAAAGTCATATCTATTTCCCTTAGATCAGTTACGGGGTTCATTTCCCTTTCATCCATAGCGACGGTATCCACATCTTCTGCAATCACTTCGATACTATTAATGTCCGAGTCATCTTCTTTATGCTCTTTAGTGTCTTGAGGTTCAGAGGATAATTCTTGTATAGGTTTTTCCGGTTGATTTTCCGATAGTTCCCATTCCTGTAAGGGCTCGATGTCTTCGGAGGGTAAAATCGACTCGGGTGTAATAGTATTGATGGTGCTTAAAGCTTTACTCTTAATGGTAAAGGCAGATTCTTTGTGCTGAACCGAATTTAGAAAATCGATATCCGATATACTTCCTATTTGTGCTATGGTATCCAAGATGGACATCTTAACGTCGGTATTACATTTACGGAATACCGTTTTCATTGTGGGTAAGGCATCTGTAACATTAAACTCTCGGATACAATGGATGGCTTCTTTCTTAATATGCATATTTCTATGCTTTACCAATTCTATTAAAGAGGCATTGGCATCGTTCTGATTGTAATGTTTAATCAGTCTTAATGCGAAGAGAACCACATAATTGTTCTTGGAGGTAAGCCATAAGCGGAAGGGCGGTGGGATAAAATCCTCCTTATTTCTAATCACATCCAAAAGTTTTAGTTGCTGCCATTCCGAAATTTTATATTTAGTATGGTCCAGGTAATAGGAAATACCTTCTTCTTTAAGGGTAACCGCGGCCAATTCCGCCTGTTTCCTAATAGTAGATCGCTTATCGTTTATGAATTTGGTACTAAGTCCATAAGATTCTACGACGTTCATTTGGGTGAGCTCAAAGATTCCTTTCGAAACTAATTCCCATCTCCAACTCTTTAGTTTTTCATAGGCATCCTTATGCAGTTCCAAATCTTGATAGAGGTGAAAAAGTTCGTCTCGTGTATTTCCAGAAACGTCCTTTCTTAAGTCCATCAAAACTTCTGTCAAAACCTTTCGGTCAAATTCGTTCTTGATCAACTCCCGTATCTGGATTTTCAAATCGATATAGTTGATCTTTTCACTTTTATCGGCCGATTGGTCATAGAACAAAAACTCACTGATCATTGGGGAAAGCTCTTTTTTCTTTTCCTTCACCATTTTGCCCCTCCTAGAAATCTTATTTCTAAAGTAGAATACGGAAACAAAATATATGAGCGCGATGAGCACAAAAAAACCGGAAAGGCCCCATAGTAAATCGGTATCGATTTTAGGGGCGCTGATCAAGGCACTTATCTTATATGTCCTGGGGGTTATAGACAAATTAGATTATATTTTGTTTAACTCTCTTGCTACACGTACCAATAGTTCAGATGGGCTAAC
>CAJQMW010000184.1 GCA_905479535.1 uncultured Maribacter sp.
ATAAAAATTAAAATGATGCTACGCTATTGTACCGGAAAGTTATCTAACTGTCACATCGAGCGCAGTCGAGATGTTTTTGCCGACCTTTCGACTGCGTTCAAGGTGACAAAACCGCGAATTTTTAATCCTTAGTCCTACTACTGGTACAAAAGCACTGATATACAAAAAATAAATTCAATTCTAAATGAGTTCACCAAATAAGAATTGGTTCAGGACCCTCAATAATACTATTAGTAAAAGATCATGAAAAACAAATTAGCCGGAAAAAACGTACTCATCACCGCAGGTGCCCAGGGAATTGGCGAAGCAATCACTAGGCACTTTATCGATAGCGGAGCCAATGTGGCCGTTCACTATTTTTCCAGCTCCGATACTGCGGATCAATTGACTGAATACGCCATTGGCAAAGGACAAAAGGCGGTTGCCATAAGCGGCGACCTAACGATAGAAACCGATGCGAATGTTCTGGTTGAAAAGACAGTAGCGGCTTTGGGTGGTTTAAATATACTCATTAACAATGCCGGTTCACTCGTAGCGCGTAGAATGCTAAGCGAAATGGAGGTAGAGTTCTGGCAAAAGGTAATGGACATTAACCTTACCTCTATGATGTACGTAACGAGGGCTTCAGTTTCTCATCTTGCAAAAAATGACAACAGTAGTATCGTTAATTTGGCATCACTTGCTGGGCGCAAAGGGGGTCACCCCGGTTCGCTGGCGTATTCTACCAGTAAAGGGGCCATTCTAACATTCACGCGGGCGCTCTCTTCAGAATTGGGTCCCAAGGGCATACGCGTAAATGCTGTTGCTCCAGGTCTTATCCTGGGAACCTCATTTCACGATACGCATACGACAAAGGAATCAGCGGAGGCGACAACAGCAAGCATTCCGATCCAAAGGGCAGGTAATGCCGATGACGTGGCACGAGCGGTTGCTTATTTAGGGTCTGAATACGATGGCTTTATCACAGGTGCTACGCTGGACATAAATGGCGGGGTTTATAACATGTAGTTCCATGTTATATTCCTTGGCATACACTTTAAGAAGCAACCTTTAGAAAAGCAAGAATATTAATGGATGCTTTCAGTCCCATTTGTGCGGACTTTAAGTCAAAAAAAGCAAACATGGATTTAAAAGGAAAAGTAGCTATCGTAACCGGTGGGACAAGAGACATAGGAAGAGCAATAAGTGTAAGGTTGGCCAAGGAGGGCGCAAATGTTGTTGCGAATTACTTTAATAACAAAGAAAATGCCAACGAAACCTTAAATGAAATTGAAGCTTTGGGCGGAACTGGAATTATCGTCAAAGGAGATATGACCAAAAAAACAGATGTTGATAATTTGATAAAAGAAACTACCAAGGCTTTTGGAAACACCATTGATATTGTTGTGAACAATGCAGGCGGTCTGGTTGCGAGAAAGGCCATAGCAGAGATGGACGAAGCCTTTTTCAACAAGGTTATGTTCTTGAATATGAACTCAACCTTCTTAGTATCTCAAGCGGCTTTGCCTCATATGGGCTCTGGTGGTTCAATAGTAAACATCGCATCACAAGCTGGAAGAGATGGCGGCGGCGGCGGATCTTTGGCCTACGCAACTTCAAAAGGAGCCGTAATGACTTTTACTAGAGGATTGGCTAAAGAAGTAGGACCCAAAAACATTCGGGTAAATGCATTATGTCCCGGAATGATCGCGACCAAATTTCACGATGACTTTACCAAAGATGACGTACGTAAAAAGGTAGAGGGTATGACGCCACTTAGAAGACAAGGTAGGGCAGAGGAAATTGCAAATACTGTGGCTTGCTTGGCTTCTTCGGAAACTTCATTTATTACTGGAGCAAATATTGATATCAACGGAGGACTTGTTTTTTCTTAGTCTCAGCAAGACCGAAATTAGAATTTGTTAATGGACCGACCTCCATTTTGTTAGCTTAACAAAAAAACATATCAAAAAACTACTAATTAATTTTTATTTAACATAGTAATAACATATATTTGGTAAACCAAATTGGTTAACCAGTATGGAAAACCAATTTAACTCAACTATAACTAATGAATTTTAACCTAACACCAAGACCTATGAATCCAAAAAGCTAGTCCATAAAAAAAGGACGGGTGCACGCCCATCCTTTTAAATTGAATTACTTCATTTTGAAGGGAAGTAATACCTAAATGATACCATTGATACCATATTCCACAAAATTACAATAAACATTTGAGTTTTTAGAATAGGTGTCTTCGGTAAATTCCATTTAACATGTATATGGCCTGTTAGATGTTAAAAAGTAAAATTGACTAACTATTTTAACTAAAATTAAATTTTATGAAGATTACGTTACTAAAAAGACTTTTATTGTTGGGGACATTTATTTGTTTCTCAGCAGTATCGGCTCAGACGGTATCAGGTACGGTTATTGATTATAATGGCCCATTACCTGGAGCAAGTATTGTGGTTAAAGGAACCACAAACGGTACACAAACCGATTTCGATGGAAATTATTCAATTGATAATGTAGGTAGCGCTGCGACTTTGGTAATTAGCTACATTGGTTATTCCACCCAAGAAATTGCGGTTAATGGCCAGAGTACTATAAATGTGACGCTTGAAGAGGACGCCAGCCAACTGGAGGAGGTTGTAGTCGTAGGTTATGGTACGCAAAAGAGAGCGAACGTTACAGGTGCTGTCGCCAAAGTAGGCGGAGAAGAGATCGCCGGTATTCAAGCGGCTCGTGTGGATGACGCCTTGGCAGGTAAGCTGCCAGGGGTTTTGATTCAGAACCAAAGTGGTGAGCCGGGTGCAGATCCTAAGATTCAGGTAAGGGCGGCTTCATCGCTGTCAGGAGACTCTAGTCCGCTCATTGTGGTGGACGGGTATCCAATTTCAGGAAGCTTGGCTACGGTGAACCCTAACGATATTCAAAGCTTGGAGGTGCTAAAAGATGCCGCTTCGGCCGCCATTTATGGTTCAAGAGGTGCGAACGGGGTTATTTTGGTTACCACCAAACAAGGTAGATTGGGTAAAGCTAAATTTAGCTACAACAGTTATACCAGCTTCTCCCAAAAATATGTGAGAGACATTGAGATGCTTAAAACTGCTTCTGAATGGGCCGCTGAACTGCAAACGGATGCTTATGATCTTTCAGCAGTCGATCCACGTTTGGTGAATTATAGGATCAATGCCTATGAAAATGCCCCAGATGTGGTGAGCATGGAAGATTGGCTTTTTAAAAACGGTACTACACAAAGTCATGATTTCAGCGTAAGCGGAGGTAGTGAAGATTTAAGAGCCTTTGGTTCGCTTGGTTATTTGAACACAGAGGGTATCGTAAGAGGGCAGGGTTTTGAAAGATTGAACGCACGTTTGAACGTTGATGCTAATTTGGGCGAAAAAATTACGGCCGGAATAAGTTTTAACGGATTCTACGGGAAGCAGGATATTGTGCCTCATGACATGAGAGATCTTTTAAGGGCGTACAGTATTAGTCCTATCATCCATACAGCTGAGTCGATCGCATTTGTTCAACAATTAGATGCTCAAAGGCAAGCATTATCTGATGCAGGTGTCGTAACGTTCGGTGGCGATGGTGGTAGAATGGATGACCCATTTGACCAAGGTTACAGAGGAACCGGTAATATTACCTCAAGTATCTATGATCTGGTGCCAGGTGATATTGCACATGAATGGCAATATGGTAGGAATCAAAATGGTATTGGTGGATCAGGTGATGCAGGTCCGGCGGCAAAATTTGACAATGCGCGGAGATATCAAACAACTTATTTTGGTAACGTAACCTCCTATCTACAATATGAACTTTTAGATGGCTTAAATCTAAAAACCGTCCTGGGGGGGGATTATAGAGCTACCGAGAATTATTATTATCAGGGAACACTGGCGGATTCCCGAGAGCGTTCGAATCAATCTGACTTGGATATCTCCAATATAACAAGAACTTCCGTACTGAGTGAAACTACGCTTAACTATGCCAAAGTGATCGGTAAACATGATATAGCTGCGGTAGCTGGTTTTGAATTACAAAATAACTATATCAGGGGATTTAGTTCTACTGCGACGAACGTACCACTTGGGCTGCCGCTAAATTACGATCAATTTAATCCTGCGGACGTGATTACAACCGAGACGGATGAGACCATATCAAGAAGGAGTGTTTTTGGAAGAATTCAATATGCATTCGACGATCGTTATTTACTGACCGCTTCGATTAGAAGGGACGGTGATTCCCGGTTCGGGGCGAACAATAAATTTGCAACGTTCCCCGCGCTTTCTGTAGGTTGGAACCTACATAACGAATCTTTTTGGGGTGAAGGCGAAGGGTGGAGCCGATTCAAACTACGGTTTAGTACCGGTTCTTTAGGAACTACTTCCTTCTTAGGCCCTTACGATGCGTTGAGCATATTGGGTACTGGTCCTACAGCTTATGGGCCTGGTTTTCTTATCCCTACCAACGTTGCAAACCCAGATTTAACATGGCAAACCAATACGGAGACCAATTACGGTACCGATTTAGGTTTTTTTAATAACCGTA
>CAJQMW010000185.1 GCA_905479535.1 uncultured Maribacter sp.
TTTTTCTGATCTTGAAGACCTGCGCGACTTCGTCGTATTGCGTCAGAAACGGCATTGATGGCTTCCTCTTGCCCTACGACCCTTTCATGTAGTACATCTTCCAGTTTCAACAATTTTTCACGTTCGCTTTGCAACATCTTGGTTACCGGAATTCCGGTCCATTTGGCTACAACTTCAGCAATATCGTCGTTGGTTACCTCCTCCTTAATGAGCGTACCTCCTTTTTGTTGAGCGGCCAGCTCCTCCTGTAATTGGGTCAAACTTTCTTGGGCTTCCTTAATTTTTCCGTATCTAATCTCCGCTACTAGTCCATAGTCACCATTTCGCTCGGCCCTTTCGGCATCGGTCTTGAAGTTTTCAATATCCTGTTTTGTTTTTTGAATATTGTCAACTACGGATTTCTCACTTTCCCATTGAGTGAATATTTCGTTCCTATCTTCCTTTACGTTTGCCAACTCCATGTTCAAGGATTTCAATTTCTCCTTATCGTTTTCTCGCTTTATGGCCTCGATTTCAATTTCCAGCTGCATGATTTTTCTATCCAAGACATCCAGTTCTTCGGGTTTGGAGTTGATTTCCATCCGTAGTTTGGAGGCTGCTTCATCCATTAAATCAATGGCCTTGTCCGGTAAAAATCGATTTGTAATATAGCGTTGTGAAAGCTCTACTGCCGCAATCACCGCTTCGTCCTTTATACGGACCTTATGGTGGGCCTCATATTTTTCTTTTATCCCTCTTAAAATGGATATCGCACTCTCTGTATCCGGCTGGTCAACTACGACCTTTTGGAACCTTCGCTCAAGTGCCTTGTCCTTTTCAAAGTATTTTTGATACTCATCCAATGTTGTTGCCCCAATGGCCCTGAGCTCACCTCTTGCCAATGCCGGTTTAAGTATATTGGCGGCATCCATGGCACCTTGACCGCCACCGGCGCCCACCAAGGTATGGATCTCATCAATAAAAAGAATGATATCTCCTTGAGCGTCAGTGACCTCCTTAATCACTGCTTTTAGGCGTTCTTCGAATTCACCTTTATATTTTGCCCCTGCAATCAAAGCTCCCATATCCAATGCGTATAGGACCTTGTCCTTTAAGTTTTCTGGAATATCCCCTTGAATAATACGATGGGCCAGACCTTCGGCAATGGCAGTTTTACCTACTCCTGGTTCCCCCACTAAAATTGGATTGTTCTTGGTCCTTCGGGATAGAATCTGAAGCACCCTACGTATCTCTTCGTCCCTTCCAATAACCGGGTCCAATTTACCGCTGTCCGCAAGTTGATTCAGGTTTTTGGCATATTTTTCTAACGAGTTATAAGTTTCCTCCGCACTTTGTGAAGTAACCTTGCTCCCTTTACGCAATTCAGCTATGACGGCTTGTAAATCCTTTTCATTTGCTCCCTGGTCCTTGAGGATTTGAGCAATTTTACTCTTTGATTTGAAAATTGCCAAGAATAGGTGTTCGATAGAAACAAACTCATCTCCCATTTTTTTGGCGAGAATCGTTGCTTCGTTCACGGTTTTACCCGCTTCTCTAGAAAGAACGATATCCCCGCCGGCTACTTTTGGGAAAGTCTGCATTTCCTTATCCAAAATTTGCTGGATCAAACTAAAATTGATAGCTAATTTTTTAAGGATAAACGGAACTACATTTTCCTCTACCTCCGTAATGGCCTTAAAGATATGCTCGTTCTCTATTTGCTGATGCCCCATTTCTTGGGCCAGAAGCTGTGCCCGTTGGATGGCCTCCTGTGATTTTATAGTAAAATTATTAAAGTTCATTTTTGTATATTTTTAATTAAGTATCTTATTTTTGGTGTTTGGATTGCAACAATCCTACCAAGTGAAAACATGCGACAAAATGTCGGTAAAACCCTTGATTTAAAGGACAATACGTCAGTATGTAAGGTTCGTGAATAAGATAGACCAAATCAAAAAATTAGCATGGGAATATTAGGAGGTTTGTTTGGAAATAAGGAAGGTAGAAATAAAGAGGAACGACCTAAAGTTCCTTGGATTCCTCTAGCATCACTTGAACAGCTAAATGAAATCGAGAAGAACTCTAAAGTAAAACCTCAGGTTATTTTTAAACATTCTACCACTTGTGGGATCAGTAGAATGGTGCTGAATATGTTTACATCGTCCTATGGTCTGGAGCCTAATCAAATGGACCTCTATTTTTTAGATTTACATGCTCACCGGGAAATATCCAATAAAGTGGCCGAAAAATTTCAGGTCCTGCACCAGTCGCCCCAATTATTGATAGTAAAAAATGGGGTAGTGGTAGCCCACGATTCCCACGGAGCTATATCTGAAATTAATTTGGAGCAGTATATCTAAGAAAGAGATGGCCTTAAAAGTCTAGGTTTAACTTTCCCATCACATCGAGCGTCCCGAAACTTCGGGAGAGATGTCTTGAATCATAGGCGTTATAAGTTCTCGACTCCGCTCGAAATGACAGTAGGGCAGACTTTTTAGACAGGGGCTTTTTTTAGTTGAATGATTGTCTGCTCAGAATGGTTTTCAAATTTCCTTTTAAGTCTTCTCCCGCGTCATAAACCATTTGTTCGTTCGTAGGAAAAGGAACCCTTGCCAATTGTAACAAGGATATGAGTTCATTGTCCAGTGCACGTTTATCTCCATCATAATTGGCATAAACATGTTCAAAAACAAATTCACTGGCAAGGGGATATTGATTAATTTGCTGCTGTTTCCTTAAGTCCGTAAAATTAACAACACCTGTTACCTGAGCACTTTTGAACTGCGTGAATTGATAAAAATCACATCTCACGGTCTTGAAATTATCAATCTTTATTCTATTTCCAAGGCTATCTCGTACCACATTTCCTTCCCTATCCGTGGCATATTTATACCCATCTTTGATCTGCCTTTCCTTGCTTATTTGTTTCTCGTTGATCTGCTCTGGAGAAATAAGTATGTCTTGGAAAGAAACTTGCATACTGTAATCATAGTCCAAATTAGATAGTCTGTTCGTGTGGTATTCCGTCCACAGGTTGTTTAGCCCGTAGGTATTTAGATTCAGTAGCTCGTCCTCCAATCTTTTAGGGATAACCTTATCCGTATTGTTTACCATCTCTACAACGACATAATCCAAGCCTTTTTGATAGGCATTTTCCATAAGTTGTTTACTATCGTTATAATTTGGGTTAATGTCCTCCAAATACTTTAAGTCATTATATGCTTGCCTATAATCGAACTTATTAACTGCCTGCCCTAATAGGGCAACCGC
>CAJQMW010000186.1 GCA_905479535.1 uncultured Maribacter sp.
CAGTGTTTGACAGAAAGGAAAATGTCTTTCTTGCTTCGAGAAAAAGTCCAAAACAAGTTTTCTATGAATGGAATCGTAATCTATTCGAAAAGGATGGTGAGAAAACAGATTTTGTAGAAAAGCTATTCTCAAATACAGAAAATAAATTTGCACCTGCTTATACACGAATAATTAATAAAATTGGGAAAGGAACAAACAAATATGTGGACCTTTTCCATATGATACACTATTTAGGGACACTTTACAATAGTCTGCCTCAAAATGACATTAAAATTTCTAAATATGTTCAAAATTCCAATTTTAAAGACCTTGGCTTTTCTATTAAAAGTAAAAATACTAACAAAGGTGTATCTCAAGAAGAAATTGAGAAACTTCAAATTAGATTTAAAAGTGACCTTGCATTTGAACAGTTGATAAAATTATGGAAGGGAATTACTGATTATTTAGAGGTGGATATTATAGAATTTTATAAAACATGCAAATTATATCATGCGGAGACAGACGTGCGCCTTCATATATTGGGCGATAGACCATTTCTACTTAAAAATGAAGAGGTTTCAAGCATCTATGAATCCGAATTTATTTTTCCATTATCCAAAGGTGTCACTCTATATCGCTATCTTGGAAAAGAGCTCAAAGAAATATCTGCAGAAGATAGAATAAATGTTGACTTATTAATTTTTTTACAATCCAAACACATGGTTTGTGGTCCGGACAAAAGTTATTTGACAGCAATTGCTAATGTGGCTTTAAAGTACGATACTCAGAAAAAAATTAAGTACTTAGAAGATAAGGTGTTTAAGATTTTTGAAAAAGAATAAACTGCAACCAAGCGGTGTATAATTAATTGCGGGCAGAAATTAAACAAGTGAAATTCCTGCAATCAGTTATCTTTAAATTATCAAACACCTAATTACGTGCACCGATATGCCGCTTAAATTCAATTATTAATCTGTAGCCGTATTTTAGGACGTGACATATTAAAAAACGTAATTCCAAATGACTGACCAAAAAATAACCTTGAAATATATTCTTACAGTATCATTCGCTGTACTATTTACTTGGTTTATTCACGAGTTCACCCATTGGATTACAAGCGAATTTTTGGGATATGAATCAATAATGAGACTAAACTCTGTATCCGAGGCGAACGGACAGAAACGAACGGAATGGCATAAAATTTATATTTCAGCTTCTGGTCCAATTATTACAATTCTTCAAGCGATAATTGCATTTATCATTCTTAAAACAAAGGGCTGGAACAAATACATCTATCCCTTTTTATTCGTCCCCTTATACATGAGATTATTAGCCGGAATAATGAACTTCATCAATCCGAACGATGAAGGGCGAATAAGCGAATTTTTAGGAATTGGACTTTTTACAATATCAATCATCGTTTCTGGACTTTTATTTTTCCTAGTCTATAAAATATCTAGAATGTACAGAGTGAATTGGAAATTCAACTTTTGGACGACAATCATTACCATGGTGGCAAGTTCAATTTTAATACTATCCGACCAGTTTTTTGGTATCAGAATATTGTGAAAAGAACAGGAACCGCTGTAAAAGACTTGCCCCAATAAAATTCTAAGGAAGCAATCTTCATTAGTCTATAAAAATGAATTAAGACTGCTAGCTTGCTTACCGAGAGCATTGAAGATCTTCCAATCCGTTTTTATTTCCTAAATTAGATACTCGAGATTCACAACTATCTATTTATCAACCATTAGCACCTTCTTAAAAATTGAAAATGAAAGTTACAGCTGAAAAAAATGAAAAAGTTGCTAATATGATCTTCGCATCTATTTACCCTCTTTACTGGAATAGATTGGAAAAGCATGGTAGAACAAAAGAAGAGTTCCATCAAGTAATAGAGTGGTTCACTGGTTTTGATGAAGATAAACTACAAACACTTATTGCAGAGAAAGTAACGTTTAGAACGTTTTTTGAAAAAGCAAAGATCCATCCCAATGCACACATGGTCAAAGGCGTTGTTTGTGGTTACCTAATTGAAGAAATAGAAGATGAGTTTGAAGTGTACAAACAATGTAGACGTTTAGAGAAGTTGATTGATGAATTGGCAAAAGGGCGTAAGATGGAGAAAATCTTAAGGGAAGAAAAGAAATAAAAACCGGAGCAAACATAACTCCCGTGAAAAGTTCTAGGCTGTTTTTCGTAGTCCATCTCCTAAGATAAATTGGAGTTGTTTATCTTGCTTAGAAAACAACACCAATGTCCAAAATAAACATCCAAGGCATACAATGGGACGCCAAATCCTCGTTTCAAAAAGGACCCGCCAAAGCCCCAGCTTTAATCCGTAAAGCCTTGTATGACGACTCCATGAACATGTATGCAGAAAACGGCTTTTCAATTGCAAAAGATGTAGTAAGTGACAAAGGCGATTTTGAAATCAAGGACTATTTTGACATCGAAAAAATAACCCTGGACCATTTGGAAAAGAACGGCAAACTACTATCACTAGGGGGAGACCATTCCGTAACCTTCCCAATAATAAAGGCATTTCATACCTACTATCCAAAATTGGATATCCTACATATTGATGCCCACGCGGATCTATACCATGATTATGAAGGCGACCCTTACTCCCACGCTTGCCCTTTTGCGCGCATTATGGAAAATGGTTTTGCCGTAAAGTTGGTCCAGGTGGGAATCCGCACCTTAAATCCGCATCAAACCGCTCAGGCAGAGAAATACGGTGTGGGTATTCACGAAATGAAAGATTTAGACTTAAAGGCAATTCCGAAATTCCAGAATCCCCTTTACATCTCTTTGGATATGGATGGCTTTGACCCTGCCTTTGCACCCGGTGTATCCCACCATGAACCCGGAGGACTATCCTCTAGGCAAGTTATTGATTTAATACAAAGCATAAATACCCCTGTTGTAGGAGCGGACATCGTGGAATATAACCCTCACAGGGATTTTCAGGACATGACGGCCTACCTTGCCGCCAAGATGATGAAAGAGCTAATTGGCAAAATGCTGGACCGATAAAATACCGTTCCATCAAAAACCATTACATTAGTTGGTATAAGCCAACCACTATTCAAAATGTCAAAAAGACTAGTCACATACCTAAAACTGCATAAGGTATCGCTATTATTGGCATTGTTAAGTTCGGTGTTCCATTACACTTTTGCCTACCACCTAGAACGCACGGATTTCATAAAATTACTGAGCCTTTTTGCCGCACTTTTCTTTCTCTGCTATAAACTTATCCAATTTGAAAAATGGAACTATAAGTTCTTATTGGGAATGGGTATACTTTTTAGATTGATATTCCTATTGGTAGAACCCAATCTTTCGCAGGACTATTTTCGTTTTATTTGGGACGGGTACCTCGTCAGTAATTTTATGAATCCGTATTTGAGTATTCCGGACCAGCTAATTACACAATCCGATGTAGTCATTGCCAACGCCCAAGAACTTTACGACGGTATGGGCAGTTTAAGCGCGCGGCACTTTAGTAATTACCCCCCGTTAAATCAATTCGCTTTTGCCATTGCTGCCGTTTTGGGCGGTAAAAGTATTCTCGGCTCTGTAATAGCCATGAGAGGTATCATCATTTTTGCGGACATTGGTATTTTCTATTTCGGTAGAAAACTTTTAAAGAACCTAAACCGCTCCCCCCACCTCATCTTTTGGTATTTTTTAAATCCGCTGGTCATCATTGAACTAACGGGCAACCTTCATTTTGAAGGGGTAATGCTTTTCTTTTTTGTGTGGGCAATCTATTTAATTTCCATTAAGAAATGGCAATGGGCCGGAGTGGTCTATGCTTGTTCTATTGCCGTTAAATTGGTCCCCTTGCTTTTTCTACCCTTGTTTGTAAAGCATTTCGGTTTTAAGAAAAGTATCCTTTTTTTCCTCTTTGTAGGTGGAACCTGTTTGTTCCTGTTCCTCCCCTTTTATTCCCCTGAGTTTATCGATAATTATTCCAAAACTATAGGACTTTGGTTCTCCAATTTTGAGTTCAATGCAGGACTCTGGAACGGCATCAAATACATCGCAAAACAGTTTGATGCAAAGCCTTGGGAGTTTATCAAAACTTATGGTCAGATAACGCCTATACTTACCATTCTAATGGTCCTGTTATTTACATTTCTGCGTAAAAACCAAAAACTTCCTGTACTCATAACATCGATGCTATGGATACTAACGTTGTATTATTTCATGTCCACTACGGTACATCCATGGTACATAATTTTCTTGGTGTTGCTGGCTATTTTTACGGAATATAGATACGCCCTACTCTGGTCCGCAGTAGTGGTTTTAAGTTATTTTGCATACTCAAAAACTGATTTTGAAGAGAATCTCTGGCTGTTGTCGATTGAATATTTTGCAGTATATACGTACCTACTGTACGAAATTATCACAGCCTATGGCAAAAAGGTGATATTTCGCAAAAAGAATACCTGAAATGATGACTATTCAATTTTATTTGTACATTTGACCCATAATGAACGAACAAAACCACATATTTACTTCTAAGAGCATTACTGCTCTTGTTCGTCCTTTTGCTCCCCGTCGTCGTCGCCCGTAAGGGTACGATATATTTTTGGAAATAGGTGAGTCCATTTCCGTAGAACCATTAAAATTTTCCTATTTACTTTTTTTAAATCATCAACAATGAAACTTGTTGTTGCCAACGAATCACATTTTAAATACGCACAGGTAATTTGCGATACCATCGGGGAATCCGCAAAGGTCCGTGGTACCGGTATTGCAAAACGAACGCCGGCCTACATTCAGAAAAAATTACAAAACGGTAACGCCGTAATCGCCTTGGACGGGGAAACTTTTGCTGGCTTTTGTTATATAGAAGTTTGGGGACACGAAAAATTCGTTGCAAACTCCGGGCTCATCGTTCACCCAGATTATAGGGGACAAGGATTGGCCAAGAAAATTAAACAGCGGATTTTTAATTTGAGCCGAGAGAAATTTCCCGATGCCAAAATATTTGGAATCACTACCGGGCTTGCCGTAATGAAAATTAATTATGAATTGGGCTATAAACCGGTAACGTTCTCCGAGCTTACGGATGATCCTGAATTTTGGAAAGGCTGCCAAACCTGTAAGAATTTTGATATCCTTACCAGGACCGAACAAAAAATGTGCCTCTGCACGGGTATGTTACATGACCCGAACGTAAAGCCCGAAGTAAAGAAAGACAAGGTAAACGGGAAAGCTTTTGCTAGATTGAAAAGCATTAAGGAAAGTTTATTCCTAAAGAAGAAAAAGCCTCCCCTAGCCCCTCCAAAGGAGGGGAACTTAAAAAGTTGAAACTAGAAAATCTAGATATTGAAAACGTTTTTAAGAATGTGGATTTTCTGAAAAAATTAAAATAAAGCCCAATCTGTCAGTTCGAGCGCAGTCGAGAACGAGCTTTGAAATACGATTGCATCTCGACTCCGCTCGAACTGAGAAATTGAATTTATAAATTGTCCCCTTGAGGGGACTTTAGGGGTGTAAAAACCAAAATTAAACAGATTCCCAACTTCTTGGGATAAAGAAAATAAAATGAGCAAATTAGTACTAGCATATAGTGGAGGTTTGGATACCTCATATTGCGCGAAATATTTATCGAAGGAAAAAGGTTTTGAGGTACACGCCGTAAGTGTGAACACGGGTGGATTCTCAACCGAAGAAATAAAATCCATTGAGGAAAAGGCCTTGCAGCTCGGAGCTTCTTCTTACACCTCTATCGATGCTGTGCAGACTTTCTATGAGAAAGTGGTGAAGTATCTCATCTTTGGCAATGTACTAAAGAACAACACCTATCCCCTATCGGTAAGTGCGGAGCGTATTGTACAGGCTATCGAGATTGTAAACCATGCTAAAAAGATTGGGGCCAAATACATTGCCCATGGTAGTACAGGTGCCGGTAACGATCAAGTACGATTTGATATGATATTTCAAATCATTGCGCCAGAAATTCAAATTATCACCCCTATTCGAGACAACAAACTGGCCCGAGAAGCCGAGATTGCATATTTGAAGGAAAACGGAGTGGATTATTCGTGGGAAAAGGCAAAATACTCCATCAATAAGGGACTTTGGGGAACATCGGTTGGTGGTGAGGAAACCTTGACTTCAGAAAAACCTTTACCGGACAGCGCCTATCCTAGTCAATTAAAAGAAAAAGAACCTTCCGCGGTAAAACTTACTTTTGAAAAAGGGGAATTGGTTGCAATTGATGGGCACAAAGACAATCCAGTTGCCAATATTGAAAAACTAGAAAAAATGGCCTCCCCATATGCCATCGGAAGGGATATTCATGTGGGAGACACCATCATTGGTATAAAAGGACGTGTGGGTTTTGAGGCCGCTGCGGCTCTTCTTACCATCAAGGCACATCATCTTTTGGAGAAGCACACCCTTACCAAATGGCAGCAATATCAAAAAGAACAACTGGGAAATTTTTATGGGATGTTGTTACATGAAGGCAACTATTTAGATGCCGTAATGCGCAACATTGAAGCGTTCTTGACCGACACGCAAAAAACGGTTACGGGCGATGTTTTTGTAAGTCTTTACCCTTTTCAGTTTCGGTTGAACGGTATTTCTTCTTCTCATGATTTAATGAACGCCACTTTTGGAAGCTATGGAGAGATGAACAAGGGATGGACCGCCGACGAAGCAAAAGGGTTTATAAAAATACAATCCAATGCAGGCAAAATTTATAACCATGTAAATAAAAGTTGAGTTCATGGATTGTCCCCTTGAGGGGACTTTAGGGGTGTTCTTCGGGAGTACTCAATTAATTATCAAAATTGAATTAAATAGATTTCCGCCTTTGCGGAAATGACATTAAAATATTATTCATGATTAAGGCAGGTATTGTAGGCGGTTCAGGATATACCGGTGGTGAGCTAATAAGAATTCTTTTGCATCATCCGGCGGTGAAGATAGACTTCGTTTTTAGCACCACAAGGGCAGGTAAATCGGTTACTACAGCTCATCCAGATTTATTGGGTACTACGGATATAAAATTTACCGGAGAAGTAAACCTCAACGTAGATATCGTTTTTCTTTGTTTAGGACATGGGAATAGCACTAAATTTCTAAATGAAAATCACTTTTCAGAGGATACTAAAATTATTGATTTGAGCAATGATTTCAGGCTCAATGCCGATGCTAATTTTGATGGCAAAAAGTTTATTTATGGTTTACCCGAACTGAACAAATCTAAAATTGAATCAGCAGCATATATCGCTAATCCTGGTTGTTTTGCCACAGCCATTCAATTGGCTTTATTGCCTTTAGCGAAAGCTGGAAACTTAAGCCAAGAAGTTCATATTAATGCGGTTACCGGTAGCACTGGCGCCGGTGTTAGTCCCTCCGCAACTTCTCATTTTAGTTGGAGGAACAATAATGTAAGCTGGTACAAACCTTTTACGCATCAGCACCTGGGAGAAATCAATGAAAGTTTAAACTCGATGCAAAAGGATTCGGGTGAATTATTTTTCCTTCCGACTAGGGGCAATTTTACAAGAGGGATTTTGGCCACAGCCTATACCAAATACGAAGGGACTTTGGAGGATGCTTTGGGCTTATATAGAGATTTCTATTCCAATGCACTCTTTACACAAGTCGCAGAGGAGCCCATCCACCTAAAACAGGTGGTGAATACCAACCAATGCCATGTACATTTACATAAGCATAATGATAGGCTCTTGATAACCTCTGCAATCGATAATTTGTTGAAAGGGGCATCTGGACAAGCGGTTCAAAACATGAATTTAATTTTTGGTTTAGAAGAAGATTTAGGATTGAATTTAAAAGCAGGGGTATATTAGCCCCCTCTAACTCCCCCAAAGGGGGAGATTACGAAAACATAAATAAAGTGACAATAAATAGGAGCATTGATTAGAACTAATTGTTAAATTTTAAAACACCCCAGTAATTCCCCCTTTGGGGGATAGGGGGCTTATAATATGAAAATAGCCATCATAGGAACAGGAAATTTGGGACTGTCCATAGCCAAGGGAATCTTACATAGCAACGGAGCTACGAGCATGTATCTCACAAAGCGAGACGTTAGTGATATACAAGATTTTGTAAAATATGGAAACGTTACCGTAACTACTGATAATAGGGAAGCGGTTAAAAATTCGGATATCCTGATTTTTGCCGTACAACCGGGACATTTTGCTGAAATCCTAGAAGACACCAAGGATTTATTGACGGAAAAACATGTCGTCATCTCTACCATCACCGGGTTTAGTATCTTAAAAATTGAAGGTATTATCGGTAAGGAGCAATACATAATCAGAAGCATGCCCAAC
>CAJQMW010000187.1 GCA_905479535.1 uncultured Maribacter sp.
ATTTGGTTACAACAATTAGTGGTGGTCAGGTATTTGCGGGTAATGCTGTCAAAGAACAGTGGACACTTGCATCTTCTTTATTTCGTTTGAATTATGCGTTCAAGGACAAATACCTTTTTACTGGAACTATTCGTTCAGACCGCTCCTCTAGATTTGGTGCGGATAACCAAACAGGGTACTTCCCATCATTTTCTGCCGGATGGCGTGTAAACGAAGAACCTTTTTTACAATCCGTTGATGTTATTTCAGAATTGAAACTACGTTTTAGTTGGGGCGAAACAGGAAACTTCGAGATTCCAAATTATGGAGCTATCGGACTTTTATCGCCTGATAATTACAATTTGGGAGGTAATGAAATCAATGGATTGGTGCAAAGTACAATTCCAAACCCAGAGCTGACTTGGGAAAAATCACAACAAACCAACATAGGTTTAGAATTGGGTCTTTTCAGCAACAGGGTTTTTCTATTGGCAGATTATTATACCACTAGAACATCGGATTTACTGCTAAATGTCAGTATTTCTTCGGTTTCAGGATTCCAGACCACCCTTCAGAATTTAGGAGAGGTAGAGAATAAAGGTTTCGAAATAGCCCTGAACAGCAAAAATTTTGTTGGTGAGTTTTCATGGGAAACGGATTTAAATTTCTCTACGAACAAGAATGAAGTGCTTTCCCTTAATGAAAGCAATGAACCAATATTTTCTGCAGGTAGTGCGGGGGTCAGGCATGTAACTAGGGTCGGTGATCCAATAGGTAGCTATTATGGTTATGTGGTAGATGGTATATACCAAACTCAAGCGGAAATAGACAATGCTCCTGTAGATACACAGGCACCAAATGCCGGCCCCGGGGATTTTAGGTTCAAGGATATTGATGGGGACGGTGAGATAACCCCAGATGACCGTACGGTAACCGGTAGTTATTTTCCGGATTTTACGTGGGGTATCAATAATAGATTTAGGTATAAGAATATTGATTTCAGTTTTTTGGTTCAAGGTGTTGAAGGGAACGAAATTCTAAACCTAACCGCACGGCACATGAAAAATGGGGAGGCAAATTTCAATGCGTATGCCATAATGAATGACAGATGGCGTTCACCGTCTGATCCTGGAAATGGAATAGTACCGCGAGCTGATAGAGAGACAGGTAATCAAGGTAACAACAACAGGCCTTCTTCTTATCAAGTAGAGGACGGATCATTTATTCGCTTAAGGAACGTGACATTGGGGTATAGCGTACCGACGGAAAAATTATTTGGAAAAAGCGGCATCGATAGAATGAGGTTCTACGTTACTGGAACCAACCTATTTACGATCACGGACTATTTAGGGTACAATCCGGAGGTGAGTAACATCACCAATAATAGTTTGACGCCTGGAGAGGATTATGGTGCGTATCCCCTAACAAGATCCTTCACCATGGGTGTAAATCTAACTTTTTAACTTAAAACTGTAGAAGATGAAAAAAATAATCATAGTATTCTTAACGATATGTTTAACATCAGCTTGCAGTGAAGACTTCACGGACCTAGCTCCTATTTCTAACCGTAACGAAGCTGATTTTTTTAACACTGCGGATGATTTTGTAGCTTCTATAAATGCCAGCTATGCAGGTCTTCAGGCTGAAGGAGTATACAATAGGGCCTATTGGGCCCTTTTTGAAATGCGCTCCGATAATACAGATCAAGGCCCCGATGCAACGGGTCTTGCCAGGCAGTATACGGAAATCAATCAGTTCACGGAGGATCCGCTCAACGAGCAAGTAGATGCTGCTTGGAGTGGTTCTTACGGAGTTATTGCGAACTGTAACGTTATTCTGAGCAGAATAGACAACGTAGCCGAAATAGACGAAGGTCTCAAGAATAGGATAATTGGCGAAGCTATTTTTCTAAGGTCTTTAATGTACTACCATTTAGCGATCGCTTTTGGCAATATACCTCTTCAACTAACCCCGTTCGTTCCTGGTGATGGCCTTACCCAAGTTGATGCGAATACGGTGTACACACAGTTGGTAACGGATTTGACGACCGCTGAGGCTAATTTGCCAATCTCCTATCCAACGGCAGAGAATAGGGGAAGAGCTACAAAAGGTGCAGCTGCGACACTTTTGGCGAAGGTTCACTTAACACTTGGTAATAATACCGAGGCAGCAACGGTACTACGTCGAATCGTTAACAATTATAATTATGAGCTCGTTCCTGATTATGCGGATTTATGGGGAATAGAAAATGAAAATAATGTAGAGTCCATTTTTGAGGTACAGTTCATAAGTGGCGGCATAGGTCAGGGATCTTTTTTGACCAATGAGTTTTCCCCAAGCGGCGATTTACAAGTAGGCCAAGGATTTGGGAGAAACAGACCCACGGTGGATATGGAAAATACCTACGAAGAGGGAGATTTACGCTTTGAGCCCTCCATGGGAACATCATGGATTGACATTGACGGTGAAGAACAGGAACAAAATTACGTACGTAAGTATGAAAGTAGCCCCCCAACTGAATTTGACGCTGACAGCAATTTCATAGTGTTCAGATATGCCGATGTTTTGTTAATGCTTGCGGAAGCTTTAGGAGAGTCGGCGGAAAGTTATGATTTGATCAACGAAGTAAGGAATAGGGCAGGACTGGATGACATTGATGCGAGCACCCCTGGTTCTTTTCAAGAAAAACTATTGAAAGAACGCAAGGTCGAGCTTGCGTTCGAAAACCATCGTTGGGCAGATATAAAACGGTTTGGAGTGGTCAATGACCGGCTGCTTGAAGCAGAAGGTGAGGTTATTACGGCCGGTAATATCAGAAATCTGTTTTTTATCCCTCAACGGGAAATGGATATAAATCCCAATTTTGTACAAAATTAAGTCTCGGTGGCCTATTAGAAACTATTTAAACGTTGAGTTCGTCTGATTGATCCCGTATTATGAACCTCTTACTTATGTTGCTATGGGTATTTCTTACCTTCTCTAATTTTAAACTTTGGAGTTGTCTTAGGGAATCTATAAATAAATTGAAAGTTTAATCGAATAAATTATAATTATAAAATGAAAAAATTAATACTAGTACTGTGCTTTTCCTTCACATTTACAATGGGTCAATCACAAGAAAAAAAGGTACTGAATATTCTGGCCATAGGCGCCCATCCAGATGATTGTGACTCAAAGTTTGGGGGCACGGCGGCCATGTTGGCCAAAATGGGCCATAATGTCAAATTTTTGGCACTAACTAATGGTGATGCCGGGCATCAAAGCATGGGCGGTGGTCCATTGGCCAAGAGGCGAAGGCAAGAAGCGAAAGACGCTGCAAAGGCGTTGGGAATTGCTGAATACGAGGTACTGGATAATCACGATGGCGAATTATTCCCAACTTTGGCCGTAAGGTTAGAGGTTATTAGAAGAATCCGCGATTGGAATGCGGATATCGTACTCGGGCTTCGGACCAATGATTATCATCCCGATCATAGAAATGCGGGTGCTGCGGTACAGGATGCCGCATACATGAACATTGTGCCTAATGTAGCTCCTGATACCCCACCACTAGAAAAAAATCCTGTTTTTCTATATATGAGCGATAATTTTCAAAAGCCGTATCCTTTCCAAAAAGATATCGCGGTCATCGTTGATGAGGTAATAGACACCAAAGTAAAAGGCCTAGCCGCTCATGAGTCCCAAATGTTCGAATGGCTGCCTTGGACGAATGGAACGGACCCAACAACCATTCCAACCGGAGAAAAAGAGCGTTTAGCCTGGTTAAAGGAACGCTGGATGGGCAGAAAACCGGACAAAAGCACATTGGAAGCTGTAAAAAAATGGTATCCCAACGTTGATGTGGCCAATGTGAAACAAGTGGAGGTTTTTGAAATCTGTGAATATGGCAAACAACCGACAGCACAAGAAATTAAAGAGATGTTCCCTATGTTGGGAAGCAAGTAGTTCGTAGATAGCAGTATCGTAAACCTTTCTTAATCAAAATAACCAACTCTATTCAAAATGGATACTAGTACCGCTATCCCCAAAAGGTATTACAGCATAATAGCACTTGTAATGCTGGTATTTTTTGTGATATCTTTTATTACCAATATTCTTAATTCGATTATCGTTGATGTCAAGACGAGTTTCGAATTAAGCCTGACGTTAACGGGGTTCTTACCATTTACTTTTTTTATTGCATA
The DNA here is from genome assembly GCA_905479535.1 of uncultured Maribacter sp. GTDB lineage: Bacteria > Bacteroidota > Bacteroidia > Flavobacteriales > Flavobacteriaceae > Maribacter. The sequence goes on from CAJQMW010000187.1 coordinate 4,164, forward strand.
TGGTATCATGTCCATTCCCGCGGGGTTTCTATGTGAAAAGTATAGCGAAAGAAGCTTACTATCAATTTCTTTCTTTGTCATGGCAGTTGCTTCCTTGGGGTTTGCCATTTCTCCCGGGTATGTGGTATTCAGTATTACGCTTTTTACCTTAGGTTGTTGTATGGCTGTTTTGCAGGTAATCATCAACCCTATGCTACGTGTTGCGGGTGGAGAAGAGCATTTTGCATTTAATTCCGTTTTGGCTCAATTGGTTTTTGGTGGCGCATCTTTTTTGAGTCCCTATCTCTATAAATACTTGGTAAATAAAGAAAATACCGTAGAAGGTTCCTTGGCCGAAACCTTAAGGGAGTGGGTTCCGGAAAATTTACCCTGGGTTGCACTCTATATCGTATTTGCGGCAATTGCGCTTGTCCTGTTTTTTTATGTTCTTTTTACAAAATATCCAAAATTCGAGAAGAAAGAAGACGAAAAAGCTGGAGATAGCAGTTCGTATTGGGACCTTTTAAAAAACAAATGGACAATCCTTTATTTTTTAGGAATTTTTTGCTACGTGGGAACTGAGCAGGGCGTTGGTAACTGGATTTCACAGTTTCTGTCACAATATCACGGATTAAATCCCCAAACGGTTGGGGCCGATACGGTGTCCTATTTTTGGGCCATGCTAACCGTTGGCTGTCTTTTGGGACTGTTGTTACTGAAGTTCATGGACAGTCGTAAATTATTGATTTGGGCCACTGCAATAACCATTCTATGTCTGATTTTGGCTTTGACAGGCTCCTCTGAAATGGCATTGATAGGGTTTCCTTTAGTAGGATTTTTTATCTCCGTAATGTATTCTATAATCTTTTCCCTGGCATTGAATTCGGTCAAGGAGCATCATGGTTCATTATCTGGCATTCTTGTTACAGGTATTGCAGGAGGTGCCGTTATTCCCTTTATAGTAGGAGGCCTGGGTGAGTTGATGACTTTAAAGTTAGGAATGTTCTTTCTAATTATCCCTTTGGTTTTCATACTTACTATAGGTTTTTGGGCAAAACCTCTGGTAAATAATAAGACCATCAGTTTAGGCAAAAATTGATGGGGCTCGTTCAAAAAGAAGTTATTGGAGTGGATATTGGCGGTACGAAGATAAAAGCGGGGCTAATTAAAAATGGAACGGTACTAAAAACTGCGTTGACCGCAGTGCATCGCCATAATTCTAAGGAACATGTTTTAAACGATTTGTTTCAATTGATAGATTCCCTTTTTATTGTTTCGGTTGGTGCCATCGGCATTGGTGTGCCTGCGGTGGTTGATGTGGAAGCTGGGATAGTTTACGATGTACAGAATATTCCTGCTTGGACCCAAGTCGCTTTGAAAAAGCATATAGAACAACGGTATAAAGTTCCAGTATTTATAAATAATGACGCCAACTGCTTTGCTCTAGGAGAGAAATGGTTTGGAAAAGCGAGGCAATATTCTAATTGCATAGCTCTTTCATTGGGAACTGGTCTAGGCATGGGTATTTTGGTAAATGGAAGATTATACAGTGGGGTAATGTGTGGTGCAGGAGAAATTGGTATGGTTCCATATTTGGATGGGATTATGGAACACTACACAGGAAGTTTTTTCTTTCAAAAATATTATGGACAATCAGCATTTTCGCTGTACGAAAAAG
>CAJQMW010000188.1 GCA_905479535.1 uncultured Maribacter sp.
ATCTGTTTCTAACTTACATAAGAATACTAAAAAGTCTTTTTCTGAGACTATGAAGGATTTATATGAATATGTAAACCCTAGAACTGGTAAAAAAGCACCATTACTATCTGATGAGGTGTTCAAGGTAATTCAAGATAATGCAGAAAAGCTTGATTCAACTATTATTTATAACCGTGATTTTGGCTACGATTATTTCGGTTTTAAAACATTGGAACGTTCTTATCTGTTAAAATTAAACGGGAAAATAGCGGAACGTCCCCAGCACATGTTAATGCGTGTTTCCATAGGAATTCATTTAAGCGATTTGGATGCAGCTATAGAAACGTACGAGTTGATGTCCAAAAAGTATTTTACACATGCTACGCCAACCCTATTTAATTCGGGCACGCCAAAACCTCAGATGTCTTCTTGCTTTTTGTTGGCAATGAAAGATGACAGTATTGACGGTATTTACGATACGCTGAAACAAACGGCAAAAATTTCCCAATCCGCCGGTGGCATCGGTCTTTCTATTCATAATGTGCGTGCCACGGGCTCCTACATTGCCGGAACTAACGGAACTTCTAACGGGATCGTACCCATGTTGCAAGTCTTTAACGATACGGCGAGGTACGTAGACCAAGGAGGTGGAAAACGTAAAGGAAGTTTCGCCATTTATATGGAGCCATGGCATGCGGATATCTACGAGTTCTTGGATTTGAAAAAGAACCACGGTAAGGAAGAAATGCGTGCGCGGGATTTGTTCTATGCCATGTGGATATCTGATTTGTTCATGAGAAGGGTGGAGGCCAATGAAGAGTGGACCTTAATGTGCCCTAACGAGTGTCCGGGTCTTTTTACAAGCCATAGTGAGGAATTTGAAAAATTATATATAAAATACGAGTCTGAAGGGAAAGGACGTAAAACTGTAAAGGCCAGAGAACTCTGGGAAAAAATATTGGAATCTCAAATCGAGACGGGTACGCCCTATATGTTGTACAAGGATGCGGCAAACCGGAAGAGTAACCAGAAGAACCTGGGCACCATTAGGTCTTCCAACCTTTGTACCGAAATCATGGAGTATACCTCCCCGGACGAGGTGGCCGTTTGTAACCTGGCATCCATCGCCTTGCCTATGTTCATTAAAAATGCTGAATTTGACCACAAGGAACTGTTTAAGGTAACAAAACGTGTCACCAAGAACTTGAACCGGGTCATAGATAGGAACTATTATCCCGTAAAAGAGGCGGAGAATTCAAACATGCGTCATAGACCTATTGGTCTTGGTGTCCAAGGACTCGCAGATGCATTCATTATGTTACGTTTGCCTTTTACAAGTGATGATGCGAAGAAACTGAACCAAGAAATATTTGAAACGCTTTATTTTGCCGCGGTAACGGCTTCCATGGAGCTTGCAAAACAAGAAGGCGCTTATTCTTCATACAAAGGTTCGCCTATAGAAAAAGGAGAGTTCCAACACAACCTTTGGGGGATTAAAGATGAAGAGCTTTCCGGAAGATGGGATTGGGCAAAATTGAGAAAGGATGTTAAGAAAAATGGGGTTCGGAATTCGCTATTGGTAGCACCGATGCCAACTGCATCAACTTCCCAGATATTGGGGAACAATGAGTGTTTTGAGCCGTATACCTCTAATATTTATACAAGGAGGGTATTGTCCGGAGAGTTTATTGTGGTCAATAAACACCTATTGGAGGACTTGGTAGAATTGGGACTTTGGAACGAGAACATGAAGCAAGAATTGATGCGGGCCAATGGATCAATTCAACATATCGAGACGATTCCTCAAGATATAAGAGAGCTCTATAAAACAGTATGGGAATTGAGCATGAAGGATATTATAGATATGTCCAGACACAGAGGATATTTCATTGACCAAAGTCAATCATTGAACTTGTTCATGGAAAACGCCAATTATTCCAAACTGACCTCTATGCACTTCTATGCATGGAAGAGCGGGCTAAAAACAGGTATGTACTACCTAAGGACCAAGGCTGCCGTGGATGCTATTAAATTCACCTTGGATAACACCAAGAAGAAAGAAGTTCCGGTGAGTATTGCCGCGGAAGCAGAAGTAATATCGGCATCGCCCGATACTACATCGTCTATGACCGTATCGGCCAAACAAGTTACCGCTCAGGCAGAAACGGATATTCAGCCTATGACGCCTGCTGATATGAAAGAAATGATCGCGCGGGCCAAGGATGGTCAAGCGGATGACGATTGCCTTATGTGTGGGTCTTAACTAAAGTTATTCGATTGATAAATCCGAAAGTATAGAGTAAAAAAAGAACCGTTCAAAGCGGTTCTTTTTTTTACATATCTATTTTTTGATAAACTGTAAACTAATCCTTATTCTTAATGTAAGGTCTTAGGACCCCCGTAAATACAAGGGCTACAGCGTATATCATTAATATTATTATATGATTGTCCATGGTGTAAATCTTAGGGAACTACTATAATTACGTATCAATAACGCAAATGGATTACGGAAATTTCATTAAATCACCGAAAAAATTGTTAAAATTTAATATGAATTTCTTCTTTGCTTGAAATGAAAAAGAATCACTTACTGGACGGTCGTTCTTAATATTTCTCATTTTCCTTGTTTGATACAAATAGAAAATGCCTTTAGAAAGGCAAAATAGTGTCACGTAGACGAGAAGTAGGTATATATAAGGGAACATATGCAAATAAACGAATAAGCAGGTAAAGTCTTACAAACGATCCATGCAGTTTATCGAAAGGTTCATTTTTTTCGATGAACTACACTATTAGCCTATGGTCATCAACTTTTTTGTTAATACTCTGAGCAAATAATGGATGGTGCGGATTTAGGTTTATCATCATCGGGAAGCAAGGGAAAATTAAAAATCCCAAAACGAACGTTGTGGCTTTTTAATCTTATCATGGAACGGACCTACAGGAAATCATCTACTTTTTTATAAGCTTCTATGACCGCTTGTTCCCCGGCCTTATCTGGTTTGGAGTTGCCATGTTCCATTCCTAAAATTCCGTCATAGCCCTTTTCATGTATATACTTGAACACGTTGTGGTAGTTTATTTCACCCGTTGTGGGTTCCTTCCGTCCGGGATTATCCCCTATTTGTATATAGGCAATCTCATCCCAACATGCTTCCATGTTTGGAATAAGATTGCCTTCCTGGATTTGTTGGTGGTAAATATCAAAAAGAATTTTGCAGGCCGGAGAATTTACCGCTTTACAAATTTCATAAGCTTGCGGGGATTCCGTTAGAAAAAGTCCCGGATGATTACGGAAATTCAAAGGTTCCAAAACCATCGTAAGACCATGAGGTTCTAGAATTACGGACGCGTGTTTGAGTGATTCGACTACATTGGCGGTCTGGTATCCAATATTTAATCTTAAGTCTAAATGACCGGGAACCACGGTCATCCATTTCGCATTAACGCGCTTGGCGACATCAACGGATTGTTTTATATAATCTAGAAATTCTTTACGCTTTTCATTATCTCCCGAAGCAAGATTTGGCTCCGTCCAATAAATCTCATGGGCAACGAATACACCCATCTGAAGATTTCGATCTCGCATCGTTTTGGCCATTTCCTCTTGTAGGGCAATGTCCCTTGTTCGCATACCATTGTCCT
>CAJQMW010000189.1 GCA_905479535.1 uncultured Maribacter sp.
TCAGTATAGGCGGTGATGATACCGCTTCTACGGCCAACAGAATTACTGGACACCTCCGAAAGGAAAATATTTCTATCGCCAACATCCATGTACCCAAAACTATAGATAATGACTTGCCGTTACCGGACAGGAACCCAACCTTTGGTTTTCATTCCGCTAAGGATCAAGGTGTTCGTATCGGTAATACGACCTATGAGGACGCCAGAACGAGTCAGAACTGGTTCGTAATGTCCACCATGGGCAGGTCCGCAGGTCACTTGGCTTTTGGCATTGCGGCAAGCTGTCACTTTCCCATGATGGTCATCCCAGAAATGTTCGATAGAACCAGTATCACTTTTGACAAGGTGGTACGATTGGTCATTTCATCAATGATCAAACGAAAAATAGAAAATATAAATTACGGGGTCGCCCTTATTAGTGAAGGTGTTTTTCACAATATGCCAAAGTCGGAACTGCTCAAATGCGGTATCGATTTTACGTATGATGCACATGGCCACCCAGAATTAGGGAATGTGAGCAAGGCACATATTTTTAACATGCTGGTTCAAAAAGAGCTTAAGGAGCTTGGAATAGACATTAAAAGCAGACCGGTAGAATTAGGCTATGAACTTCGTTGTTGCAGGCCCATTGGTTTTGATTTAACCTTGTGTACCCTTCTAGGGCTAGGCGTTAAAAAACTTTACGACGAAGGACAAAGTGGGTGCATGGTCACGGCTAATTCCAGGGGAGAGGTTACCCCACTCTTTTTATCCGATATTCAGGATAAAGATGGAAAAATAGCCCTGCGTTTGGTTGATATCGATTCCGAATTTGTGAAATTATGCTTTCAGAATTTATATTATTTAGAAGAAAAGCACAATAAGGCAGCGAGAGCGTATATAAAAACCCCGGAGAAATATAATTTTGATAGTATTCTAACAGAAATTTAAAAATGGCACAATATTCTAGAATTGAAGTAGCAACGGTAATGAAGGAAACCGGAATGGTTCCCTTATTTTACCATCCAGATATCCAATTGGGAAAAAATGTTCTAAAAGCCTGTTACGATGGTGGAGCACGGCTAATGGAGTTTACGGCCCGGGGCGATTTTGCCTTTGAAGTATTTTCCGAACTCAATAAATATGCCATAAAAGAACTGCCCGGAATGATTTTGGGCGTAGGTTCAATTACCGATGCGGGCACTGCCTCTTCGTTTCTTCAAATGGGGGCGAATTTTATCGTAACTCCTTCCTTGCGAGAAGATATTGCCGTTGTCTGCAACCGCAGAAAAGTACTATGGTCGCCCGGATGTGGTTCCCTTACCGAAATAAATAAAGCCGAAGAAATGGGCTGCGAAATCGTAAAACTTTTCCCAGGGGATATTTACGGTCCCGGTTTTGTCAGAGGAATAAAAGGCCCACAACCTTGGACCAGCGTTATGCCCACGGGTGGGGTAAGTACCGATGAAGCAAATTTGAAAGCTTGGTTCGATGCCGGGGTTACCTGCGTAGGAATGGGTTCTAAACTAATCAGCAAAGAAATATTGGCCAACAAAGATTTTGCTGGATTGAAAAATGCGGTCAGCAAGACGTTGGAAACAATTTCTAAATTGAAAAACTAATACAATGGAACAACCAAAAGCAAGCTCATCTATTTTAAAAAAAATGCTTGCGTTGGTTTTGGCCTTTGGACCCGGTATTTTTGCAATCGGCTATACCATAGGTACGGGCAGCGTTACTTCTATGATCGTAGCAGGGAGCACTTATGGCATGCAGCTGTTATGGGTACTTTTAATTAGTTGTGTCTTCTCGGGACTATTAATGTACACCTACGGTAATTATGCTTTGATATCGGGAGAAACGGCACTCTATGGTTTTAAGAAAAATATCAAAGGTGGAAAGATTATCGCCATACTCATTATAATTGGGATCTCCTTTGGACAATGGAATTCTTTAATGGGGATATTAGGTATCTCCGCCAATATCATTTACGAAATCTTCCTCATATATTTTCCGCAATTAGAAGGTTTTCGTTATGAGACCGTACTCATCGTTGCCATTGTGGTTATCGCTATCATGTATGCTTTGCTGTGGGTGGGGAAATATACTTTTTTCGAAAAGATTCTGGTGATATTCGTGACCATCATGGGGCTCTCCTTCATCATCTCTCTTTTTATGGTTTACCCGTTACCAATTGAAGTGGTTAAGGGCTTGGTGCCTTCGATTCCTAAGGTGGAGGGAGGCAAAATGATGGTAGCTGCCTTCGTAGGTACAACCATGGCAGCGGCAACGTTTTTGTCCCGCCCTCTTTTTATACAAGGCAAAGGCTGGACTATCGAAAACAGGAGCCAGCAGAAAAAGGATGCTATTACGGCCGCAGTGTTGGTATTCCTTATTAGTGCATCCATCATGGCCGTTGCCAGCGGAGCACTTTTTCATCAAGGTCAACCAGTAACCAAAGTTTTGGATATGGTAAATACGTTAGAACCAATAGCGGGAAAGTTTGCGTTCACATTATTTTTCTTCGGTACGTTGAGTGCAGGTTTATCTTCTATATTCCCATGTTTATTGATTGCTCCAATATTACTTGCAGATTATCAATCAGGAGAATTGGATACGAATTCCAAGCAATTTAGAATCATAACAGCTATAGCTTCTTTATTTGCATTGATTGTTCCTGTATTCGGTGCCAATCCTATTGAAATGCAAATCATGTCCCAAGTGTTCAATGTATTTATATTACCGGTAGTAATTGTTGGAATTCTTCTCTTAATAAATAACAAGATAATCATGAAAGGCCACAAGACTAGTATTTGGGTTAATACGGGGTTATCTGCCGCACTGTTATTTGCCTGTTTGATTTCATATAACGGAGTAATGGCCTTACTGGATTATTTTTAGAATCCGTAAACGCATTTGACCGGAATTTGGCAGTTAAGCTGAACGCGCCAACGGTTTTGGGGCACTGGAAACTACCTCCTTGTTAACCTTAAATTTTGCAGTGTATATTCCTATCTTTGCCAAATGGTAAAAGATGCTGTACTGGAATTAGTGGATAAAGGGGAAATGCTTCCCCTTATGGAAGAATTTTACACGATTCAAGGCGAAGGCTTTCACAAGGGAACGGCCGCGTATTTTATTAGGGTCGGTGGTTGTGATGTAGGTTGCCATTGGTGCGATGTAAAAGAGAGCTGGAACGCCGCGACCCATCCTCCAACTGCTATTGGTCTAATCGTGAACAACGCAGCAAAATATTCGGATACCATAGTGGTTACCGGCGGTGAGCCATTGACCTGGAACATGAAACCCCTTACCACGGCCTTAAAGGCGAAGAACCTAAAGACACATATTGAGACTTCCGGAGCTTATGAACTAACGGGGGACTGGGACTGGATATGTCTCTCCCCAAAAAAGAACAAACTGCCCTTTGGAAGAATTTATGACGTGGCGCATGAGCTAAAAGTAATCGTTTACA
>CAJQMW010000190.1 GCA_905479535.1 uncultured Maribacter sp.
CAAAAAAACAACGGGTTCACCAAACACGTTACCCCCCACATGACTTTTGTAACGGATATCTCGGCGCCTAGATACAGTCCAATAGGCCAAGGGATTTCCATAAACAAAATAGCGAATTTCATCCATCAAAATTTAGGGGAATGTCCACATAAGAACCTGTTGGTAAGTGAATTGGATTATGATAAAAATCCGTTGTACGGCTTAAATCAACTGCCATCCTTTATACGCCCCTACGATCAGCAATTTCAATTTGAAATGAAATTCTTGAAAACTGCGCTCAACAGTATGTTGCAGGAAACCCTGTTTCTCGACCCAAGAAAGGAACAATGGTTAAACAGTGCCATTGCGAATTACTTAATGATCGCCTACGTGGAGGAATATTACCCTGATCAAAAGTTATTGGGAAAACTGTCGCGTATATGGGGCATTCGCAGCTTCAATTTAGCTCAAATGGGTTTCAACGAGCAATATCCGTTCCTTTATAACCTTACGGCAAGGAAAAATTTAGATCAAGCCCTGACCACTCCAAATGATTCCTTGATCAAGTTCAACCAAAAAATTGCAAACAAATACAAGGCCGGTCTGGGGCTTGCCTATTTGGCAGATTACATGGGTAAGGAAAAAGTAGATGAGAGCATCAAAACCTTCTTTAAGTACTACCAACTGAACAAAGTAAGCATATTGGACTTTGAGTCCATTTTAAAACGATCAACGGAGAAAGACATCAATTGGTTTTTTAGGGATTATGTGTCTACAGATCGCAAGATTGATTTTAAGATCAAGAAAGTAAAAAGAGATGGTGACTCCCTAAATGTTACCATTAAGAATAAAGAGGGCACCAATGTCCCGATCTCGGTATTCGGGCTAAGAAAGGATTCGGTCATTTCAAAATATTGGTTCAAGGATATTGAGCTTTCCGAGACTTTTACTATCCCTAACAAAGATGAAGATAAACTGGTACTGAACTATGACCAAAAAATACCGGAATTCAATCAACGGGACAATTGGAAGTCCTTGGGTGGATTTTTATCCAGTAACAAGAAATTGAATTTTACTTTTTTCAAGGATTCTGAAAACCCGTATTACAATCAAGTCTTCTACGTTCCAGTACTGAGCTTCAATATTTATGACGGTTGGGCACCAGGCATGCGCTTATACAACAAAACCCTTTTGGAACGCCCTTTTGTTTATGATTTTGCACCCTCTTATTCCTTTAGAGAGCAAGCTTTCGTAGGCTACGGTAAATTCAGTTATAGAAAATACCTTAGCAAAAGTGGCTTGTATGTTGCTAATTACGCCATTGGAGCATCTACAAATCATTTCAATGTGGATTCAAGGTATACTTCTGTAACTCCCGCTTTAAGTTTCGGTTGGCGGCCAAAGGATTTAATTTCCAACAAAAGACAGTTCCTCTCCTTTAGATATGTCAATATTTTTAGGAAATTTGGTGAGAGCGTTCAGGATTTGGCCAATGATTCTGAAAATCCCGATTATAGTGTCTTTAATACCCGGTTCATCAGTAGGAATAATGGAATAATAGATTACAATTCCTGGTTCTTTGATTTTCAATTGGCAGGCAACTTTTCCAAACTTTCTTTTGAATATGAATACAGAAAACTCTTCGAGAACAACCGTCAGCTTAACTTGCGCTTCTTTGCCGGGAAGTTTTTGAGCAATAAAACCGATTCCGATTTCTTTAGTTTTGCCCTCGACAGACCCACAGATTATCTTTTTGACTACGGTTATTTAGGACGATCGGAAGCTTCGGGAATCTATAGCCAACAGATAATTATTGCAGAAGGAGGTTTTAAATCCTTCTTGGATGAACGCTACCGATTTTCCAATAATTGGCTTACAACGGTTAATGCCAGTTTCAATTTATGGCGTTGGATCGAACTTTATGGAGATGCCGGTCTGGTAAAGAACGATAACGTTCCAGGGAAATTCGTGTACGACTCCGGGGTACGTCTAAATCTGGTGACCGATTATTTTGAACTGTACTTACCCCTGTACTCAAATAATGGTTGGGAGGTAGCACAACCTGATTACGGAGAAAAAATCAGGTTCATTATTACGGTAGACATCAAGACCCTTACAGGGCTGTTTACAAGAAAATGGTTTTGATTACATATCGTTAATTGAAAGATTAAATTACCTTATTAAATTATCAATATCATATTTTTTTGTAGGTTATACTGATAAAAACGCAAAAAATATTCGTATTTCTGAATTGCTAAAATCCTTTTGATTTGGTATTTTTGTTAAAATGTTGAATTTGTATGGACGTCTCTTCCAAGACCAGTAACGATATTTCTTTCGAGGACTTCAAAGCGCAAATAATAAGCGATTACGAAATTGCCTTTCTAAGTAGGGCATGTTCCTTATTAGGCAGAAAAGAGGTGCTGACGGGTAAAGCAAAATTCGGCATATTCGGCGATGGAAAAGAACTCCCACAATTGGCCATGGCCAAATCTTTTAGGAACGGTGATTTTAGAAGTGGCTACTATCGTGATCAAACTTTTATGATGGCCCTTGGTTACTTGAAACCGAAAGACTTCTTCCACGGCCTATATGCAACTACGGACATTGAAAAGGAACCTATGAGCGCAGGTAGGCAAATGGGAGGGCATTTTTTAACGTATAGCTTAAATCCGGACGGTAGTTGGAAAGATCTGACCAAACAAAAAAACAGCAGTGCAGACATCTCTTGTACCGCAGGTCAAATGCCCAGACTTCTAGGACTTGCACAGGCTTCGAAAATGTATCGGAATTTAGATTACTTGGATAGCGATAAATTTTCTAACCAAGGAAATGAAGTAGCCTGGGGCACTATCGGAAACGCCAGTACGAGCGAGGGCATGTTCTGGGAAACCATTAACGCCGCAGGTGTACTACAGGTGCCTATGATAGTTAGTATTTGGGACGACGAATATGGTATTTCGGTGCCAGCAAAATATCAAACAACCAAAGAAGATATTTCTAAGATATTAGCCGGGTTTCAAAGGGATGAAAACCATAAAGGTTTCGAAATATTAAAAGTAAAGGGTTGGGATTATACCGCCCTTATGCATGCCTACGATAATGCTTCGGATATAGCTAGACAAGAACATGTTCCCGTAATCATCCACATTACAGAACTTACCCAACCCCAAGGACACTCTACTTCTGGCTCTCATGAGCGCTATAAAGACGATAAACGTCTGGAATGGGAACGCGACAATGACTGCAATAAAAGGTTTAAAGAGTGGATTTTGGAATCGGGAATTGCTACATCTCAAGAATTGGATGATTTAGAAAAACGAATACGAAGAACCGTTCGGGAGGCAAAAAAAGAAGCATGGGCAGAATGTTTAGAAGAAAATCTGAGCGGGAAAAAAATACTTGTTCAACTCATCAATGCCGCCTCTTTAAAAAGCCCGAATAAAAATTTCTTGACCAAAATAAAGAATGATTTAATCTCCATTGACGAACCTATAAAAAAAGATTTGGCAGTTTTTGCCAGAAAATCTTTGAGGTACCTGTTAGGTGAAAAATCCAACGAAAAAGACGCATTAATTAGCTGGCTTAATGATTTTATGAATTTATCGCAATCCAAGTTTAGTTCGCATTTGTATAACGAGACTGAAAATCGCGCTACCAACATAAAAGCCATACAACCGGTTTATGATGAAGGTTCAGAAAAAGTAGATGGTCGCATTATTTTAAGGGACAACTTTGATAAACTTTTTGAGACCTATACCAACGCGTTGGTTTTTGGTGAAGATAGCGGTGCCATTGGCGATGTGAACCAAGGATTGGAAGGACTTCAAGAAAAGTATGGGGAATTGCGTGTTTCTGACACAGGTATAAGGGAAAC
>CAJQMW010000191.1 GCA_905479535.1 uncultured Maribacter sp.
TTAATGGTCATGGACATGCCTTCTAAAAAAGAACTAATCTTTCCTGGGACTTGGGCTTTGGATAGTGTATTGTAAATACGTATGCCCGTCAATTGGGAATAGGTAGTTTCTTGTTTTTGATTGGAAAGCACAAAAAAATGAGAACCTTCCGCCACGATACAGCCGCTGGTACCCGATTCCAAAACACTATCCACGGTTGCAGGCTCTTTTTTTATATGGCCTATAAGGCGGTGCGTATCTACATGGTGCTTAACCATTTCGTCTACTCCACCTACCAGAATGTGATTGGCCTCGTCCGTTTCTAACTGAAGCTTGGCATCCCAGAGACTGGACTCAAAGGATACGCCGGAATGGACATAGGTGAAATTATAGCCTTTGCAGCCCATGGCCAAAGCAATTTGCCCGGCCACGGTATTATGGGAAGATTGTATAAAGCGTGTCGGCGTTAAGTATTGCTCGTCATTATCAATAATATCGCTTACGAATTTTTCCGAGTCGCCCAAACACCCAAGTCCTGTACCAACGATTATGGCATCTACATTTTCTAGGCCTGCTTCTTTTAAGGCAGTTTGAGAACTTACGGTACTCATTTTTATTCCTTTTGCCATTCTACGAGCCGCTGCGGGGGATATATATGCCTTATAATCCGGGTCAACAACTTTTAAGGTCGTATCGTTGTAGTCGACAATTTCTTCCAAAAATTCAGAATCATCAAAAGTTCGCTGTACCGAAACAGACCCTATACTATTGATGTAAACGGGTTTCTTCATGCCTCTTTGGAAAATATCAAGGTAGAACAATTACCTCCAAATCCAAAGGAATTGGAAAGTACCGTACCTATTTCTTTATGTTTCAATTCGGTTTGGGGGATCAAATTGAATTCTTTCATAGGCGTCTTAAAATTGAGATTTGGATACACCACATTATGCTGTAATGCCAAAATGGAATATATGGCTTCGACACCTCCGGCAACTGCCAAGGTATGTCCGGTGTAAGTTTTCGTAGAGCTAAAATCGGGAACGGTACCACCAAAAACCCGAATCAAGGCCCTGCCTTCGGAGAGATCGTTATTTGGGGTTGCCGTTCCATGTGCATTGATATAGTTGATATTTTTGGGTGAAAGTCCGGCCACCTTAAAGGCTTTTTCCATGGCCAGTACCGCTCCATCCCCGTTTTCGGATGATGCCGTTTGATGGTATGCGTCGTTGGCATTACCGTATCCCTTAAGATACGCCAAGACCTTTCGATTTTCTTTGGCAACAATCTCCTCGGATTCCAAAATCAGAAAGGCAGCTGCTTCCCCAAGATTGAGTCCTTTTCGGTTTTCGTCAAATGGAGTGTTGTAGGTATCCGACAGAATCATTAGGGTTTTGAAACCATTGATGGTAAATTTGGAAAGACTATCCGAACCACCGACGATAACGCGGTCCAGCTCCCCGGATTTTATCATTCTTGCACCGAGCATGATGGCGTTGGCCGCAGAGGAACACGCCGTACTTATGGTGGTAATAAAACTTTCTTCCAGACCTATGGCACCCGCTATCTTTTGGGTGGAGTCCCCGGCATGTAGGGCATTAATATGGTTCCAATGCGTATCGTTTTCGAAATATTCGTAAAAGTACTGTTCGGCTTTGTCCATTCCGCCAACGGTGGTGCCTGAAATTAGCCCGGTCCTATAATCGTTTACACTGGAAATCCCGGCATTCGCCAATGCCTCTTTTGCCGCTAAAATCCCCAATAGGGGCGTACGGGAGTAGGTATTTTTTGGTAGTTTTAATTGCTTTTCCAGCTCGTCATTGGTGGCCGAAACCTCGCCGACCATAATTTCCTTGGCATGTACCGTTTTAATCTGGGTAATCTCTGAAATACCAATTTTCCCCGAAGTCAATGAAGCAAAGTTCTCCTCAACATTGTTTCCAATAGCAGAAATCATTCCCATTCCCGTAACTGCAACTCCTTGACTCATGTAGTTTATTTAATAAGGCTATTGCTTTGGTTTCAATTCAAGGAATTTTAAAGTGAACGATAGGCTTATGCTTTGTTTGCCGAAATGTAGGCTGCCATGGAGTCGATGGACTCAAAAATTTTCCTTCCCTCTTTGGGATCGGCCAATTTTATTCCGTAATCCTTGTCCAGCATCACTATGAGCTCCAATGCATCTATAGAATCCAACCCGAGACCATCCCCAAAAAGGGGGTCGTTGTTGGCAATCTCACCTACGGAAACATCCTCCAAGTTGAGTTGCTCAATAATTTTCTCTTTTAATTCTAATTTCAAATCACTCATTTGGTCTGATATAATCGGTTTATTTCGGCAATAGAATGTACAAAAGTACCCTTCTTAGCCACAACATACAAAAATGCCTCATATTTTCCATCATCCACGTCAACCCATCCACAAAGCGCTTTTTCGGCCTTTTTGCTTTGCAACAATTCCGTTGCATAGGAATGTAAAATGGTAGGGGAAAACTGCTCAAATATAAAAAAACTATTCTCTGAAAAAAGTTGATGTTTAATACTGATTTCTCCCAAACAAATATTGGGTAAGGTGTACACAAAAACAGACGGACTGGGATAATACTGTGTACTATCTTGTATGGATTCTTGATGCTTACGATCGGTATCCAAACTAGATGATCGGTTAGAAAATATCAGGGCCATGTTCTTCTCCTCCTCTTTTTTAAGT
>CAJQMW010000192.1 GCA_905479535.1 uncultured Maribacter sp.
CGAACAGCGGAATGTTCCGGAGTGGATGGTATTATTATACAAAAAAAAGGAGCTGCACCTGTTACAGCCGATACCATTAAAACCTCTGCCGGTGCCGCATTTAAAGTTCCCATAGCTAAAGTGGGCCACCTAAAGGACGCCGTGTTTTATCTTCAGGCATCCGGTGTGCAAATTGTTTCAGCTACGGAAAAAACCAATGCTTCGGTTTATGATATTGAGTTTACGAAACCAACGGCAATTGTCATGGGGTCCGAGGACAGGGGGATTACCCCATCCATCTTAAAAGTTTCCGACCATTGTGCGAAAATCCCCTTACTTGGCGAGATAGGCTCCTTAAACGTCTCAGTAGCCTGTGCGGTGTTTTTGTACGAAACCGTACGGCAACGCATGAAAGTCTAATTTATCTGTTTAAACCATCTTCTGAACCCTTCCTATACTCATAGGTTATTTTTATTGTTTCATGCGCATCTATTTTGTTGTCAGCCTTGGTCTCGATAAAATTTCCATCAGCATCAAAATGTCTTAAAAACGGGTCTTCTTCTTCCTTAAAATCTTCTTTTTCCCAATCAAAGTTTTTAGAAACAGGCACTTTAACGCTTAAACTAAGCGCCAAAACGAAACCGGTAATGAACCCTCCCAAGTGTCCTTCCCAGGATATTCCTTCCTTTACCGGAAAAATATACCACAGAAGGCTTCCGTAAATAAAAACAACGATTAACGATAAGGCGATGAGTCTATAGTATTTGGTGAAAACACCCTTAAAGAAGATAAAGCTTGCCAGTACGTAAATTAAACCGCTAGCTCCAATATGGTAAGAACCTCTCCCAATTCCCCAAGTGATCAGTCCTGATAATAGCACGCCTATCACAAGCACTTTCCAAGCCACATTCCTATAAAAATAAAACAGGGCTGAAAGCAAGACCGCCAAAGGAACGGTATTATTATATAAGTGTTTAAGCGAACCATGAATAAAGGGACTGAGAAGTACCCCTTTGAGCCCCGATAACGTCCTTGGGTAAACACCGAAGGAATTGAAATTTACATTGTTCAACAACTCCATCCAATAGACGCCCCAAATGGTAAGTACGGCCAATAGCGGAACAATCACTACCAGATTAGAAAATCTAAAACTTGAATTCTCCTGCATAGGGTTAAAATTAAAAGGATTACATCAATTTTTTAGCCAATTTCAAAAATCGGGCAAATTGTCACCTTCAGAAATAAAACAAAAAACATGTATTGATATTGCATTAATATAAATAGCACTTCAATATCTTTATTCTATTTTTATAGCATGAACGAGCCTTTAGCCGAGAGAATTCGCCCTAAAACATTGGAAGACTACATCAGTCAAAACCATCTCGTGGGCAAAAAGGGTTCCTTGACCAATCAGATAAGAAAAGGAATTATCCCCTCACTTATCCTTTGGGGACCGCCTGGAACAGGCAAGACTACATTAGCCCACATCATTGCCGAAGAAAGTAAACGGCCCTTCTATGTACTTAGTGCCATAAATAGTGGGGTGAAAGACATTAGGGAGGTTATTGACAAGGCCAAACAGGCCGGAGGTCTTTTTACTTCTAAGAATCCCATATTATTTATTGACGAGATACATCGGTTCAGTAAATCGCAACAAGACTCCCTCTTGGCAGCGGTCGAAAAAGGTTGGGTGACATTGATTGGTGCAACGACCGAAAACCCAAGCTTTGAGGTGATACCTGCCCTATTATCCCGATGTCAGGTCTATGTACTGAACGCTTTTGGGAAAGATGATTTAGAACAATTGCTTGAGCGTGCCATGAAGAAAGACGATTTCCTGAAATCCAAGGAAATAAAACTTCAGGAAACGGAGGCATTACTGCGGCTTTCCAGTGGAGATGGAAGAAAATTGTTGAATATTTTTGAGCTGGTCGTTAATTCCGAAGACTCAGAAAAAATAACCATTACTGATGAACTGGTGCTGGAAAAAGCCCAGAGAAATACGGCACTGTATGACAAAACGGGAGAACAGCATTACGATATTATTTCTGCATTTATAAAATCCATACGAGGTAGTGACCCTAACGGGGCCGTTTATTGGCTTGCCCGCATGATAGAAGGTGGCGAGGACGTAAAATTCATTGCCAGAAGAATGCTCATTTCAGCTTCCGAAGATATAGGCCTTGCCAACCCTACCGCACTGGTAATGGCAAATACCACTTTTCAGGCGGTAACGACTATCGGCTATCCGGAGGCTGGAATAGTACTGAGCCAGTGTGCCCTCTATTTGGCAACATCGGCTAAAAGCAATGCCAGTTATATGGCCATTGGAAAGGCGCAACAAGCCGTACGACAAACCGGTAATCTTTCCGTGCCGCTGTCCCTTAGAAATGCCCCTACAAAACTCATGAAAGACCTGGGTTATGGTGATAATTATCAATATGCCCATAATTACGAAAATAGTTTTGTGGTATCTGAATTCTTGCCGGATGAACTCTCTGGGAGTTCATTTTACGTCCCGGGCAAAAATCAACGGGAAAATGCGCTGAGCGATTTCCTTAAAAAAAGATGGAAAGACAAATACGACTTCTAAAACTTGATATTCAATTCCTTTTGCACCAAATCATCACCGTCGTAGTACTCAAAAATCCATTTCCCTTCTTTTTGATATACCATTCCGCTATGGTCATCCGATTGTGCCATATAAACTTTGTCAGTAGAACTCTTTAAAAGCTTCATTCTAATTTTTGGGGAGCTGTCCACCAGTTGGTAACCGTTTGGAAGTGCTTGGGCGTACCATACATCTTCCTGTGCTATCTTTTTGGGCTTAAGCTTTTCCATCTTTTGCTCCTTAGCCTTCTTT